>NZ_JCBANC010000007.1:0-145396 GCF_059760815.1 Achromobacter sp. 1012554356
CGCGGCGGCCCCCGCCGCCGCCGCCGATGCCGATGGCGCAGCCCACGGGCTCCATTTACCAGCCCACGACCTACGGCAATTACCCGCTGTTCGAAGACCGCCGGCCGCGCAATGTGGGCGATATCGTCACCATCGTGCTGAACGAACGCACCAACGCGTCCAAGAACGTGGCGACGAACACCAACCGCACCGGCTCGGCCACGCTGGGCATCGCTGCGGCGCCGTCCTTCATGGACAGCTGGGCGAACGCCAATCTGAACACCGAGGCCAATGGCGGCAACGTGTCGCAGGGCAAGGGCGACAGCAGCGCCAACAATGCCTTCACTGGCACCATCACCACCACGGTGGTGGGCGTGATGTCCAACGGCAACCTGCAGGTCGCCGGCGAAAAGCAGATCGCCATCAACCGCGGCAGCGAGTACGTGCGCTTTGCCGGCGTGGTCGATCCGCGCTCCATCACGGGCACGAACACCGTGTCGTCCACGCAAGTGGCTGACGCGCGCATCGAATACCGCAGCAAGGGCGTCATGGACGAAGTCCAGACCATGGGCTGGCTGCAACGCTTCTTCCTGATCGCTTCGCCGTTCTAAATCATGAAACAACAGACTCCGATATCCACCTTGCTGTCCCTGTTGGCGCGGGTGTGCGTGGCCGTCGGGCTGGCCGCGGGCGCCGGCGCGGCGCACGCCGAACGGCTCAAGGATCTGGCAAGCATCCAGGGCGTCCGGGGCAACCAGCTCATCGGCTACGGCCTGGTCGTGGGCCTGGACGGCAGCGGCGACCAGGTGCGCCAGACGCCTTTCACGCAGCAAAGCCTGACCAACATGCTGTCGCAGCTGGGCATCACTGTGCCCGCCGGCAGCAACATGCAATTGAAGAACGTGGCCGCGGTCATGGTCACGACCACCTTGCCCGCATTCGCGCGGCCCGGCCAGACGCTGGATGTGGTCGTGTCCTCGATGGGTAACGCCAAGAGCCTGCGCGGCGGCACGCTGCTGATGACGCCGCTCAAGGGCGCGGACAGCCAGGTCTACGCCATTGCCCAGGGCAACATCCTGGTTGGCGGCGCCGGTGCATCCGCGGGCGGTTCCAGCGTGCAGATCAACCAGCTGAACGGCGGCCGCATCAGCGCGGGCGCCATCGTCGAACGCGGCGTGCCCACCACGTTCGCGCGCGACGGCTACGTGCATGTCGAACTGAACAATACCGACTTCGGCACCGCGCAGAACGTGGCGACGGCCCTGAACCGCAAGTTCGGGCAGGGAACCGCCACGGCGCTGGACGGCCGCGTCATCCAGGTGCGCACGCCCATGGAGCAGGGCTCGCAGGCCCGCTTCCTGTCGCAGATGGAAGACCTGCAGGTCGCGCGCGCACCCACCGTCGCCAAGGTCATCATCAACGCCCGCACCGGCTCGGTCGTCATGAACCGCACGGTCATGATCGAAGAGGCCGCCGTGGCGCACGGCAACCTGTCCGTCATCATCAACCGCCAGAACGAGGTGGTCCAGCCGGACACGCCGTTCACGCAGGGTCAGACAGTGGTGGTGCCCAACACCCAGATCGAAGTGCGCCAGGACAACGGCTCGCTGCAGCGCGTGAGCACCAGCGCCAACCTGGCCGACGTGGTCAAGGGCCTGAATGCCCTGGGCGCCACGCCGCAGGACCTGCTGGCCATCCTGCAGGCGATGAAGACCGCGGGCGCCTTGCGCGCCGAACTTGAAATCATCTGACGGCCATGGCTTATACCAGCGACGCGGGACGCACCAACACCCGGCAGGATTCGGTCTTTGACATGGGCCGCCTGTCGGACCTGAAGCGCGACGTCAAGAAGGATCCCGCCGGCACCGAGCAGCAGAAACAGGTCGCCAAGCAGTTCGAGGCGCTGTTCCTGCAGATGATGGTCAAGCGCATGCGCGAGGCCACGCCCAAGGAAGGCCTGTTCGACTCCCAGCAGACGCAGATGCTGCAGTCCATGGCGGACGAGCAACTGGCCCTGCACTTGGCCTCGCCCGGCATTGGCTTGTCCCAGGCCATCCTGGCGCAGATGCAGCAGGGCAAGCCCGGCGAGATTTCGGACGAATCGGTCAAGCGCATCGGGCAGGGCGGCGATCTGGACTTCCAGACCGGCGGCTCGCGTGAAGTGTCGGCGCTGCTGAACGTGATGCGCAACAACCGGCCGGCCGACCGTGCGCTGGCCGCCGCCGAAGGCGCGCCCGAACACGTGGTCGACTTCGTGTCCAAGATGTCGCGCGCGGCCAACCTGGCGTCGCAGCAGAGCGGCGTCCCGGCCCGTCTCATCATGGGCCAGGCGGCCTTGGAGTCCGGCTGGGGCAAGCGTGAAATCAAGCACGAGGACGGCAGCACCAGCTTCAACCTGTTCGGCATCAAGGCCGGTGCGAGCTGGAAGGGCAAGGTCGTCAACGTGCTGACCACCGAATACGAAGACGGCGTCGCCCGCAAGGTGACGCAGCCGTTCCGGGCCTATGCGTCGTACGAGGAATCGTTCGCCGACTACGCCCGCCTGATCGGCAACAGCCCGCGCTACGAGAGCGTGACGACGGCCCGCAACGAGGTCGAGGCGGCCCGCCGGATCCAGGACGCGGGTTACGCGACGGACCCGCGTTACGCCCAGAAGCTCATCGGCATCATGGGTCAGCTGCGGGGCGCGGCATCCAACGTGGAAAATTCGCGCCGGATGTTGGAAGGACTCTAAATTTGGGTGATCCCCTGCCGTAAACGGGGTATCCAGAGATAACAGCTGCGGTTACATACGGGGCATTGTCAGCATGAATTTGTACAAAACGGCATTGGGCGGGTTGAACGCGGCGCAAGCCGGCCTGGCCACCACCGGCCATAACATCAACAATGCCACCACGGTCGGCTACAACCGCCAACGCGTCATGACCTCGACGGCGGGCGCGCAAGCGACCGCCAACGGCTACATCGGTCGCGGCGTCCAGGTCGACACCGTCGTGCGCAGCTACGACAGCTTCCTGTACAAGCAGCTCGTCGGCGCAACCGGCAGCGGCGCGCAGCTCCAGGCCCAGCTCGACCAGGTCTCGCAGATCAACAACCTGTTCTCCGACCGCACCGTGGGCATCGCCCCGGGTCTGACCAATTTCTTCACCAGCATGAACACGGTGGCCAGCAAGCCGGCGGATCCCGCCGCGCGCGCCGACCTGCTGGGCCAGGCCAACAGCCTGACCACGCAGATCCGCTCGGCCTACCAGGAGATGCAGAAGCAGCGTGAAGGCCTGAACTCGCAGATCAGCACCACGGTGGAACAGGTCAACAGCTACCTGACCCGTATCGATGACCTGAATCAACAGATTTCCGTCGCGGCCGGCAAGGCTGGCGGCAGCCCCCCCAACGACCTGCTCGACCAGCGCGATCAGGCCGTCATGGAACTGAACCAGCTCATCGGCATCACGACGTACGAGCAGGGCGACAAGATCAGCATCTCGCTCACGAAGGGCGGCCAGTCGCTGCTGTCGGGCAACACGATTTACCCGCTGCAAGCCGTGCCGTCCTCCGCGGACGCCGGCCGCACGGTCATTGCCTACACGCTGCCCGCGGGCACCGGCAAGACCATCGCGGTCGAAATGAAGGACACGGAAATCTCCGGCGGCAAGCTGGGCGGGCTGCTGCAGTTCCGCGCCTCGTCCCTGGACGTCATGCAGAACCAGCTCGGCCAGATGGCCGTCGGTCTGGCGCTGTCGTTCAATGACCAGCACAAGCAGGGTCTGGACCAGGGCGGCAATCCGGGCACGGACTTCTTCGGCATCGGTTCGCCCCAGGGCGTGCCGAACACGCAGAACAAGAGCAACGCGCAGATCTCGGGTGAATTCACCAACCTGGCAAACATCAATGCCAAGGACTACGAGATCTCGTTCGACGGCACCAACTACCAGGTCGTGCGCATGCCGGAAGGCTCGCAGGTCTACAACGGCCCGGCCACCGGCACGCCGCCCACCGCCACGCTGAACCTCGAAAGCGAGATGGGCCTGACGCTGACCATCAATGCGCCGCCCCAGGCCGGCGACAAGTGGTCGCTGTCGCCCACGCGCGATGCCGCCCGCGACATCAACGTCCTGATCACCGATCCCGACAAGGTTGCCGCGGCGGACGCGGACGGCGGCGACGCCAACGGCAAGAACGCCCTGAAGCTGGCGCAGCTGCAGACCAGCAAGGTGCTGGGCCACGGCACGATGAGCATCAACGACATGTTCGCGCAGGTCGTGAACACCGTCGGGGTGCAGACGCAGCAGATCAAGACGGCCGCCACTGCGCAGGTCAACCTGGTCAAGCAGACGACCGCGGCTCAGCAGGCGGTGTCGGGCGTGAACCTGAACGAAGAATACGTAAGCCTGTCGCTGTACCAGGAGCAATACCAGGCCAGCGCCCGCATCATCGATGTGGCAAGCACCATTTTTGACACGCTGTTGGGCCTGCGCGGCTGATCAGAACGTTGACTGTGAATACTAGAAAGCATTACGGAGCTGCACCATGCGTCTGAGCACCACGATGATGTACTCGAACGGACTGAGCGGCGTTCTCGCTCAGGAATCCGACATGAATCGCCTGGTCGAACAGGTTGGCAGCGGCCGCAAGTTCCTCTCGCCCGCGGACGATCCGCTGTCGGCATCCCTGTCGATCGGCGTCGCGCAGACGCAGAGCATGAACACGACGTACGGGCTGAACCGCAACACGGCCAAGACCAACCTCGGGCAGGAAGCCAACGTCCTGGACTCGATCACCGTCGCGCTGCAAGACGTGCGCACCCGCGTCGTGCAGGCGGGTAACGGCACGTTCGCCGACAGCGACCGCCAGGCCCTGTCGACGGCGCTGAAGAGCGCCCGCGACGCGCTGCTGGGCCTTGCCAACAGCACCGACGGCAACGGTCAGTACCTGTTCTCGGGCTACGAAGGCGGCGTCGTGCCTTACGCGCAGGATGCCACCGGCAAAATCGTCTACAGCGGCGCCACCGGCGAGCGTACCGTGCAGGTCGACCAATCGCGCCAACTGTCCACCAGCGACCTGGGCAGCGACATCTTCGGCCGCGCCAATCCGGGTTCGACCGCCTACGTCAGCACCGCCGCGCCGACCAACGGCGGCACCGCGCAGTTCGGCACCGTCTCGGTCACGCCGGGCAGCCCCAATATCGGCAAGAACTTCAGCCTGCAATTCGAATCGGATCCCGCCACGGGCAACATGGGCTATCGCGTCATCACGACCGACCCGACCGCCAACCCGCCCGTGCCGCCGGTGACCTCGCCCGCGCCGCCGGCCGGTCCGACCCAATACACGCCGGGCTCCAGCATCGACTTCGGCGGTGTCGCCGTGGTGGTCAAGGGCACGCCGCAGAACGGCGACGTGATCGACGTTGAAAGCATTCAGTCGGCCGATGTGGACATGTTCAACACGCTGGACAACCTCATCAAGGTGCTGGATTCGCCCATCGCGGGCGATGAGAAGGCGCTGGCCCGTCTGAACAACGAACTGGCGACGGCGAACAAGAAGCTGGCGTCCAGCTACGACAACGTCCTGACCGTGGGCGCCTCTGTGGGCGCGCGCTTGAACGAACTGGAGGCGCTGGACGCCACCGGCTCGCAGAAGGGCCTGTCGTACTCGAAGTCGCTGTCGGATCTGGAAGACCTGGACTACTACGCCGGCGCCAGCCAGCTCGCACTGCGCCAGGTGGCATTGCAGGCGGCCTCGGCCGCGTTCATGACCATCCAGGGTTCCAGCCTGTTCAGCCGCAAGTGATGCGGTAGCTTTCAGCGCGGCGCCGCTTGCGTGCGCCGCGGGTGGCGCACTTTTCGGACGCTGCCGGCCAAGGGCCGGGGCGTCCGTAGTGCGTATAGGGTAGGTTGTGTCGTTCTTCGTTGCTTAACGCTCGGATATTTCATGCTTGGTAATTTAAAAGTTCGCACCTGCATCATCCTGGTGCTGTTGCTCTTCACGGGCGCCATGTTCATTTCGAACGGTGTGGCGTGGATGGGATTGAATTCCAGCAACGACAAGCTGGAACGGGTCAATGACGCCTATTCGAATCAGGCGACGCAATTGCATCGCGGCTATAACGCCTTTCTGCGCGGCCGCCTGCTGCTTGCCACTTCGCTGATGGACATGCAGCAGGGCAAGACGGAGCAGTCCAACGCGCAGGCCAAGCGGGCAAACGAGCTGATGGCTGAAGGCGCCCGGTCGCTGGACGCGTTCCGCAAGGCGCCGCGCCTGCAGGGTTCCGATGAACTCGTCCAGAAGCTCGAGGTCGCCTACAAGCAGTTCGACGACGTCTACAAGCGCCAGGCCGCCGCATTGGCGAATCTTTCCATCCAGGAGTACCTGGATCTGAATGACGCCGGCAGCGCTGCCAACACCGCGTTCCGCGAAGCCGTCAACAATGTGCTGGAGTTCGTGGACACCCGCACCGACGATCTCGTCGTGCAGGCCGAAGCCGACCACTACATTTCGCGCACGGTCACCATCGTGCTGCTTGCCATCGCCCTGGTCCTGGCGCTCGGCTGCTGGATCTTCATCAATCGCACCGTGCTGCGTCCGCTGCACGAGGCTGGCGATCATTTCGAGAAAATTTCCGCTGGCGACTTCACTGGCCGCATCGAAGTGCGCAGCACCAACGAGATCGGCCACCTGTTCGGCGCGATCAAGCGCATGCAGGAAAGCCTGACCCGCACGGTGGCGACTGTTCGCCGGGGCGTGGAAGAAATCAACCTGGGCGCGCGTGAAATTTCCGCGGGCAACACGGACCTGTCCAGCCGCACGGAGCAGCAGGCGGCCTCGCTCGAGGAAACCGCGGCGTCCATGGAAGAGCTGGCGTCCACCGTGAAGCAGAACGCGGACAACGCCCGCCAGGCCAATCAGTTGGCGGCCAGCGCGTCGGACGTGGCCGAGCGCGGCGGTTCGGCGGTGTCGGAAGTGGTCAGCACGATGCAGGAAATCTCTGCCAGCTCGCGCAAGATCTCGGAAATCGTGTCGGTCATCGACGGCATTGCGTTCCAGACGAACATCCTGGCGCTGAACGCCGCGGTGGAAGCCGCCCGTGCGGGCGAGCAGGGCAAGGGCTTTGCGGTGGTGGCGGGCGAAGTGCGCTCGCTGGCGCAGCGCAGCGCCCAGGCCGCCAAGGAAATCAAGGGCCTGATCGAGGACTCCGTAAGCAAGGTGGGTGCGGGTTCGCAACAGGTCGAACGCGCCGGCTCCACCATGCAGGAGATCGTGTCCTCGGTGAAGCGCGTGACGGACATCATGGGCGAGATCTCGGCGGCGTCCGAAGAGCAGTCCAGCGGTATTGACCAGGTCAACCGCGCGGTGTCGCAGATGGACGAAGTGACGCAGCAGAACGCGGCGCTGGTGGAAGAGGCCGCGGCCGCCGCCGGCTCGCTGCAGGAACAGGCGCAGCGCCTGGCCGAAGCCGTGTCCGTGTTCAAGATCAACGCCGGCGAAGTCATCGAAGTGCCCGCGCGCCAGTTGGCGCAGCAACGCAGCGCGCCGCTGATGCCCGCGCCGAAGCCCGCGCAGGAAGCTGCCGCCGCGCCGGCCACGCAGCCCGAGCCTGCCGCCAAGGCCGCGCCCGCACCCCGTCTGACCCAGGTCGCCCGGCCCAAGCCGGCGGGCGCCACCGCCGCGCGCCCGTTGCGCCGGCCGGCCCCGCGCGCCGCCGATGCCGCGGACGTGACCGCGGCGGCGCCCAAGCCCGCCTCGCGTCGTCCGCCGCCCTCGGATGACGATTGGGAGTCTTTCTGACGGACCCGTTCCGCCAATGCATTGAACAGGCAGTAGAGAAAATCCCTTTTACGTGCTGACAGCCACGAAGCGCCGCCAGCACGATTACCGGAACTACGGAAATGTTTAGCAATCTGAAGGTGCGCACCGGCTTGATGCTGGCCCAGCTGGCAGTTGCATTGGCCGCGCTCGTTGCCATCGTCCTGGGTTGGAACAGCATGCAGTCCAACGCCCGGGCGATCAACACCTTGGATTCTCTGAGCGTTCAGCAGAGCAACCTGATCAAGGATTCGTACACGCAGATGCTGCGCGCCACTGTGCGCGCCGACATTGCCGCCGCCCAGCGCGCCGCAGGCGACACGAGCGGCGCTGCCGAAAACTCGCGCACCGTCCAGCAGCTGATCGCGGACGCCAAGAAGAAGATGGAGACCTTCAAGGCGATTCCGAAGACGACCGAAATCGGCAAGGCTTCGGAAGGCGAACTGCTGTCCGCCTTCAACGGCTTTTCGGGTTCCCTGCAAAGCATGATGGCCGCCCTGGACAAGGGCGATGCCGCGACCTACCTGTCGATCAAGAACACCCAGGCGGGCGCCGCCAGCGGTCTGTTCTTCAAGCAGCTCACCGATTTCGCCGCCAACATCAACACGTTCAGCGAACAGATGGTGAGTTCGTCGCGCGCGCAGGCGTCGATGATGACCTACGTCTACATCGGGCTGGCGCTGCTGATCCTGGTGGTGTCGCTGGGTGCGTTCCTGTTCATGAACCGCGTCGTGCTGCGTCCGCTGCGCGCCGTGGGCGAAAGCTTCGACAAGATCGCCGCGGGCGACCTGACCGTGCGGGTGGACGTCAATTCCACCAACGAGATCGGCGCGCTGATGGCGGCCGTCAAGCGCATGCAGGAAAGCCTGGCGCGCACCGTGTCGGCGGTGCGCCGCGGCGTGGACGAAATCAACGTCGGTTCGCGCGAGATCTCGGCCGGCAACACGGACCTGTCCAGCCGCACGGAAGAGCAGGCCGCTTCGCTGGAAGAGACCGCCGCATCGATGGAGCAATTGGCGTCGACGGTGAAGCAGAACGCGGACAACGCGCGCCAGGCCAACCAGTTGGCGGCCAGCGCGTCGGACGTGGCCGAACGCGGCGGCTCGGCGGTGTCGGAAGTGGTCAGCACCATGGAAGGCATTTCGGCCAGCTCGCGCAAGATTTCGGAAATCGTGTCGGTCATCGACGGCATCGCGTTTCAGACGAACATCCTGGCGTTGAACGCGGCGGTGGAAGCCGCGCGTGCCGGCGAGCAGGGCAAGGGCTTTGCGGTGGTGGCGGGCGAAGTGCGCTCGCTGGCGCAGCGTAGCGCCCAGGCCGCCAAGGAAATCAAGAGCCTGATCGAGGATTCGGTGTCCAAGGTCGGCGCCGGTTCGCAGCAGGTTGAACGCGCCGGTGCGACGATGCAGGAGATCGTGGCGTCGGTCAAACGCGTGACGGACATCATGGGCGAGATCTCGGCGGCGTCCGACGAGCAGTCCAGCGGCATCGATCAGGTCAACCGCGCGGTCGCGCAGATGGACGAAGTGACGCAGCAGAACGCGGCGCTGGTGGAAGAGGCCGCGGCCGCCGCGGGCTCGCTGCAGGACCAGGCGCAGCGCCTGGCAGAAGCGGTGGCCGTGTTCAAGATCAATGCAGGCGAAGTCATCGAAGTGCCGGCGCGCCAGTTGGCGCAGCAGCATCGGCCGGCCGCCCGCGTGGCCGCGCCCGCGCCCGAGGTTGCACCGCAACCCGCTGCGCCGGCCGCCAAGCCAGCCGCTGCTGTGCGCCTGACACACACTGCCCGCGCCAAGCCGGAACCGGCCGCCGGCGCCTCGGCAGCGCGCCCGCCGCGCAAGCCCGCGGCGACGCGTCCGGCACCCGCGGCAAAGGACGTTTCGAAGCCCGCGCCAGCACCGGCCGCAAGCCGGCGGCAGGCGCCTTCGGACGACGATTGGGAATCTTTCTGACGCCGGCGTTGCCGGCAAATAGGCAGGGTATGCGAGGTTATCTACATCTTCTGGCAGCGGCCGCTTTTGCGGCCCTTGTCGCTGGCTGTGCAGCAACGGGTCACAACTTCGACCCGAGCAAGCTGTCGACCCTGACGCCCGGGCAGACGACCATGGAAGAGGCCGCGCGCGCGCTGACCGCCCCGCCTGCCCAACAGTTCAAACAGAGCGACGGCACCGTGCTGGTGCTTTGGTCCCACAAAATCACCTTTGTCACCGACGGCCTGTACAGCCGTAAGGAAGCGCTGCTGCAGTTCGGCCCCGATGGGCGGCTGATGCGGCTCGTCGACAGCACCAATATTCTGCTGGAACCTTGGGAACGCCAGAAGTTGCTGGGACCTGCCCCCGCGCCTGCATTGACGCAGGACTGGGCACAACCTGCGACGGAGCCCGAGGTGCAAACCATCTACATTCCGGGCCCGGGCGAACCGGCCGGTCTGGCGCCGCAGGGCAAATAGCCTGCGGTTCGGCAGAAGACATCGGGCGTCAAGCCCGATGTTCGTCGCCCTGAGTGCATACCCTGTGTAACAGGGCGTGTCCACAGGGTGGTTTTTCATTTGGTCAGAGCAGTTCTGAGGGATGGGGAAATAAATGGAAGCGAGTCTCGAATCCGGGGGCAAAGCCGGCAAGGCCGGCAAGAAAAAAGCCGCGCGCGCACCCAAGGTCAAGCGCAAACTGAGGCTGCGCGATGCCCGCGTTGGCACGATGCTGCTGTGGGTGATGGCGTTTTTCGCGCTGCTGATTGCGGCGGTGGGCGGCTTGGCCGCGTACTTTCTGCAAAGCAACTATGAATCGATCCGCGAGGTCAACGCCCTGACGGCGCGCGCCAAGCAGGTCGAAATCATCAACAGCGACATGCTGCGCGCCCGCGTGAGCCTGATGGTGGCCGCCCGCCACCTGCAGGAATCCGGCTGGGGCAGCGGCGAAAACTCCGCGCGTGACGCGGCCGCTTCGCTCAAGGGCGCGACGGATCTCCTGACCGGCGTGCGCAGCCGCTTCGCCGACTTCCAGAAGAACATGCTCGAGGACGACACTGGCCGCCAGCTGTCGATGAACCTCGTGCGCCGCTATCGCTCGTACATCGACGACGGCGTGGACACGATGGTTGAAGCCCTGCGCAGCGAAGACTATTCGACGTTCTACATGGTGAACAACGAATACGGCACGCCCCGCAGCGCCGCCTTCATCGAGGCGATCGGCCAATTCGACAAGTACATCGCCGACCAGCAGCGCGAAACGATCGAGCAGGCCGAGGCGAACTTCAACCTGGCCATGATCGCCGTGGGCGTGGCGGTTGCGCTGGCGCTGCTGCTGATGGTGCTTGCCCGCATCCTGTTCGGCCGCCTGGTGGTACGTCCCTTGGTCGAAGCGGGTCAGCACTTCGACAAGATTGCCGCCGGCGACCTGACGGGCCGCGTGGAAGTGCGTTCGCACAACGAGATCGGCCAGCTGTTCGCCGCGCTCAAGCGCATGCAGGAAAGCCTGACGCGCACCGTGTCGACGGTACGCCGTGGCGTGGACGAGATCACCGTGGGTTCGCGTGAAATCTCGGCCGGCAACACGGACCTGTCCAGCCGCACGGAAGAGCAGGCCGCCTCGCTGGAAGAGACCGCCGCATCGATGGAAGAGCTGGCCTCGACCGTCAAGCAGAACGCGGACAACGCCCGCCAGGCCAACCAGTTGGCGGCCAGCGCGTCGGACGTGGCCGAGCGCGGCGGTTCGGCGGTGTCGGAAGTGGTCAACACCATGGAAGGCATCTCTGCCAGCTCGCGCAAGATCTCGGAAATCGTGTCGGTCATTGACGGCATCGCGTTCCAGACCAACATCCTGGCGCTGAACGCCGCGGTGGAAGCTGCCCGTGCGGGCGAGCAGGGCAAGGGCTTTGCGGTGGTGGCGGGCGAAGTGCGCTCGCTGGCGCAACGTAGCGCCCAAGCCGCCAAGGAGATCAAGGGCCTCATCGAGGATTCCGTGACCAAGGTGGGTGCGGGTTCGCAGCAGGTGCAACGCGCCGGCGCGACGATGCAGGAAATCGTGGCCTCGGTCAAACGCGTGACGGACATCATGGGCGAGATCTCGGCGGCGTCCGAAGAGCAGTCGAGCGGCATTGACCAGGTCAACCGCGCCGTGTCGCAGATGGACGAAGTGACGCAGCAGAATGCGGCACTGGTGGAAGAGGCCGCGGCCGCCGCCGGCTCGCTGCAGGAACAGGCGCAGCGCCTGGCCGAAGCGGTCGCTGTGTTCAAGATCAACGCTGGCGAAGTCATCGAAGTCCCGGCGCACCAGCTCGGTGGCTATGCCGCACCGTCGCTGAACTGATCGTCTTGATCCGAGCCGCGCCCGATCCTGCTGACGCGGGATCGGGCGCGGTTTTTTTTTGCGCTCGTTGGCACGGTGTCAGACACCCATGCGGCATTCCATCAGCTTGGCGGTCTTCTCTGGCGGGTGTCAGACACCTGGAATGAGCCAAGGTGTCTGACACCCACTGAATTGCCGCCACATGCCGATGACGCGCCACCCGGGTGTCAGACACCGTCCCGAGACACCCATGCGGCATTCCATCAGCTTGGCGGTCTTCTCTGGCGGGTGTCAGACACCTGGAATGAGCCAAGGTGTCTGACACCCACCGAATTGCCGCCACATGCCGATGACGCGCCACCCGGGTGTCAGACACCGTCCCGAACAAATACATGCCCTCCGGGTTGGGCTTGTTTTATATCCACAAGTTATATGCGCGTTGACTCAAATCATAAGCACGTTAAGTTTTCCGCTTTATGACCGTAAATAATGTCAACGCCTGATTTTTCAGGACGAAAACACAGTAATCGATGGTGGCCGGGGGATCGGGCGCCAGCTGGAGACAAAACGTGCGCGTCAATCTACCTGTCACCAATGTGGAAACCAAGCTGCGCGAGGACCAGTATCTGATCTCTCGCACGGATACCAAGGGCCGCATCGTCTACGCCAACCCGGCGTTTGTCGACGTCAGCGGCTTTTCCCGTGACGAACTCATCGGCAAGGCGCACAACATCGTGCGCCATCCCGACATGCCGCCGGAAGCCTACGCGGACCTCTGGGAGACCCTGGAAGCGGGCGAGTCGTGGCTGGGCGTCGTCAAGAACCGCCGCAAGGATGGGGGCTACTACTGGGTGCTGGCCAACGCCACGCCCATCGTCGAGAACGGCGAGGTCGTGGCCTATTCGTCGGTGCGCGTGCGGCCGTCGGAAGAACAGATCGAGATGGCCGAAGACCTCTACGCGCGCATGCGCGAGGGCACGGCCAAGGGCGTACGCATCCTGCGCGGCCGGCCCGTGCGCGCGGGCTGGCGCCGCGGCCTGGACGTGCTGGCGTTCCCGTTTCAGCCCGGCGTGCGCAACCGCATGCTGCGTCACGCCACGCTGTCGTCCGCCATCGTCGGCGCCGCCGGGGCGTATGGCCTGCATGCCAATTGGGCCGGCCTGAGCCCGTGGGGCGCGGCGCTGGGCTGCGGCGCGATCGGGCTGGGTATCGTCGCCATCTACGCGATGGGCTGGAGCCTGTCGCGTTCGCTGCTGGGTCCGATGCTCGACGCCGCGAACATGGCGCGCCAGGTTGCCGCCGGCAACCTGACCACGCAGATCGTGCCGGACTCGGATGACGAGGTGGGCAGCCTGAAGTTTTCGCTGGAGGTCATGCGCAAGAGCCTGATCGGCATCGCCCAGGACGTCTATCGCGGCATCGAGGGTACGACGCACGCCGCGGTGCACATCGCCCGCGGCAACCAGGAACTGGCCGGCCGCACGGAAGGGCAGGCGGCTTCGCTGCAGCAGACGGCCGCCAGCATGCAGCAACTGACGTCCACCGTGCGCCAGAACGCCGACAACGCGCGGCAAGCCAACAATCTGGCCGCCAGCAGCATGGACGTGGCGCGGCGCGGCGGCGTGGCCGTCGGGCAGGTGGTCAACACCATGCACGGCATCTCGGACAGCTCGCGCAAGATCGCCGACATCGTCACCATCATCGAAGGCATCGCGTTCCAGACCAACATCCTGGCGCTGAACGCGGCGGTGGAAGCGGCCCGGGCCGGCGAGTCCGGCAAAGGCTTTGCGGTGGTGGCGGGCGAAGTGCGCAGCCTGGCGCAAAAGAGCGCGCAGGCCGCCAAGGAAGTGAAGACGCTGATCGAAGACTCGGTGGATCGCGTGACCGAAGGCTCGGCCCAGGCGGAACAGGCCGGCGCGACCATGCAGGAGATCGTGGACGCCGTGCACCGCGTCACGGCCATCATCGGCGAGATCTCGCGCGCCTCGCAGGAACAGTCGACCGGCATCGAGCAGGTGGATACCGCCGTCTCGCAGATGGACGTGATGACCGTGCAGAACACGGCGCTCGTGCAGGAATTGGGCGGGGCGGTGATGCAACTGGGCGATCAGTCCGGCGCGCTGCGCGAGACCATCCGCGTCTTCCGCGTGGTGGGGCAGCACTGACAGGCGGCGGCCGGTTGAACGCGTTGCCGGCCGCTGGCCGCCGGCAACGTGGCGAAACTATCGGCCCGCCAGCGCGTCCACGACGCGGCTCATCGCCGTCAGGCCCGATTCAAACAGCGATTCCAGGAAGGGGCCGGCGTGGGGCAGCACGATCGCAAGCACCGTCACGCCGATGATGAGCGTGACGGGAAAGCCCACCGAAAACACGGAAAGCTGCTGGGCCGCGCGGTTCAGGATGCCCATCGCCAGGTTGATGGTGAGCAGGGCGCAGATCAGCGGCAGCGCCAGCAGCAGGCCTGATACGAATACCGTCTTGCCCCATTCCACGACCGCGCCCCAGCCGTTCTGGTGCAGCTGGATCATCGCGATGGGCAGGGTGTCGAACGAACGCACCAGCGCCGCCAGCACCAGCAGGTGGCCGTCCAGCGCCAGGAAGGTCAGCATCGCGACAATGTTGAACATGCGCGACAGCACGGCGGTATTGGCGCCCGAGCTGGGATCGAAGAACGACGCGAACGACAGACCCATCTGCAGGCCCACGAATTCACCCGCCGTCTGCACCGCCGCGAAGACGATGCGCATGGTGAATCCCATGGCGATGCCGATCAGCACCTGCTGCATCACCATCCACAGGCCGGCGTAGGAGCCGGGCGCGACAGGCGGCATGGCGTCCAGCGCCGGGCTGATGGCCACTGCCAGCACGAACGCCAGGCCGATCTTGACCTTGACGGGAATGAGCGATTCGGAGAACAGCGGCGCGGTCGCCACGAGCGCCAGGATACGCACGAACGGCCAGAGAAACTGGCCGATCCAGCCGTTGAGCTGCTCGAGCGTGAAAGAGAACATGGCGTGGCAACCCTTGTCCCGCGGCGGGCGCCGCTCAGGACACCAGCATGGGGATCTGGCCGATCAGTTGCCGGATGTAGTCGACCATGACGCCGATCAGCCACGGACCCAGCAGCACAAGCACGCCGCACATGGCCAGCAGCTTCGGAATGAACGACAGCGTCATTTCGTTGATCTGCGTGGCGGCCTGGAAGATGCTGATGACCAGACCCACGGCCAGCGTGACGAGCAGGAGCGGACCGGCCATCGCCAGAACGATCTTCATCGCCTGGTAGGTCATGGTCATGACGGTTTCGGCAGTCATGGCGATCTCCTTTCCGCGTTACTGGTAGAAGCTCTGGGCCAGCGAGCCCATGAGCAGGTTCCAGCCGTCGGCCAGCACGAACAGCATCAGCTTGAACGGCAGCGCCACGGTGACGGGCGGCACCATCATCATGCCCAGCGCCATCAGGACGCTGGCAACCACCAGGTCGATGATGAGGAAGGGAATGAAGATCGTGAAGCCGATCTGGAAGGCGGTCTTCAGCTCGCTGGTGATGAAGGCCGGCACCAGGATGCGCATCGGCACCTGCGAGGGGTCTTCCAGCGCGGGCTGGTTGGCCAGGTTGGCAAAGAGCGACAGGTCGTTCTCGCGCGTCTGGTGCAGCATGAAGGTGCGCAGCGGATTCGCGGCGCGTTCGACCGCGGCCTCGAACTGGATCGTGCCTTCGGACAAGGGTTTATAGGCGTCGGTGTAGATCTTGTCGAACACCGGCGACATCGTATAGAAGGTCAGGAACAGGGCCAGGCCGATCAGCACGTGGTTGGGCGGCGACATGGCCGTGCCCATCGCGCTGCGCAAGAGGCCCAGCACGATGATGATGCGCGTGAAGCCCGTCATCATCAGCAGCGCCGCCGGCAGGAACGAGAGCGACGTCATCAGCAGCATGGTCTGCATGCTGAGCGAGTAGGTCTGCGAGCCGTTCGCGCCCGGCGTGGCCGTCAGCGCGGGCAGCGTGGCCTGCGCCACGACGCCGGCCGGGAAGAAGGCCAGGCCCAGCACCGCGGCGGCAGCCAGCATGGGCAGCGCACGCTGGGCGGCGCGGGCGGTAGACGTGCGAGAAGGCAAACTCATGGGTATCGCTTGATTCGCGCCGGGGCGTACAGCCCTAGCGGCGCTTGAGTGCCTGGCCCAGCTTGGCCGCGAAAGCGGCCGTGGGCAGAGGCGAACCCTCCGGCAACTGGCCGGCGGGCAGGGTATGCAGCGTGGTGAGCTGGTTCGGGCCAACGCCCACCACCAGCCAGGTGTCTTCGATCTCGACGACGACGACGCTTTGGCGCGGACCGACCGGCATGCTGGCAACCTGGCGCAGCACGTTGCCGCCGCCGCGCTGGACCAGTCCGGCGCGCTTGGCAAGCCACGCGGCGGCCAGAATGGCGGCCACCACCAGCACAAGACCGATGATGACGCGCAGCAGGGCAGGTTCGGTCATGGCGCCAGGGATCAACGACGGTTGTTCAAGCGGTTGATCCGCTCGGACGGGGTGATGATGTCGGTCAGGCGGATGCCGTACTTTTCTTCGACGACGACGACTTCGCCCTGGGCGATCAGGTAGCCGTTGACGAAAATGTCCATCGGTTCGCCGGCCAGGCCGTCCAGTTCCACCACCGAGCCTTGGCCCAGCTGGAGCAGGTTCTTGATGGTCAGGCGGGTGCGGCCCAGCTCAACCGTCAGCTGGACGGGTACGTCCATGATCAGGTCGATGTCGGTGCCCTGGCCGGGCGTGGCGCCGGCCAGCGGCTTGAACACGGACGCGGCGGCCGATGCCGAGGCAGCCGGTGCCGCGGCGGGAGCCGGGGCCGGCGCCGGGGCGGGAGCAGGCGCCGCTGCTTCGGGTGCAGCGGCCTGTTCGGCCATCGCGGCGGCCCAGTCGTCCTGCGGCTTCAGACCGTCGGCTTGCGTGGGCGGGTTGGCGCGGGATTGTTCGGCGAGCGCGTCGGCCCAGTCGTCGGCCGGGGACGAGCCAGTGCCGGGCTCGTTCTTGTCAGTCATGGTCAGAGGCCTCGTTGGGTTCTGTATCGTGGGTAAACAGGTTTTGTACGCGCAGGGCGTATTGGCCGTTGAAGACGCCGTAGCCGCATTCCATCAGCGGCACGTCGTCGACGTGGGCGATGACGGTTTCAGGCACGTCGACCGGAAGGACGTCGCCGACCTTCAGGCTCATCAGTTCGCGGATCGACGACGGGATGCGGGCAAATTCCGCGACCACGTCGATGTCGGCGCTGCGCACCTGGCGGGAAAGCTGCTGCGACCAGCGCTGATCGACTTCCTCGAGCGTGGTTTCCTGCAGCGGACGCGTCAGCAGATCGCGCACCGGCTCGATCATGGAATACGGCAGGCAGATGTTCAGGTCGCCGCCGGTCGCGCCGAATTCGATGTGGAACGACGAGACGACCACCACTTCGTTGTTGCCGGTGATGCTGGCGAACTTGGTGTGCATCTCCGAGCGGACGTATTCGAACTCGATCGGATAGACGGGGTCCCAGGACTTGCCGTAGCTTTCCAGGGTCAGGTTGAGCAGGCGCCGGATGATGCGCTGTTCGGTGGTGGTGAAGTCCCGGCCTTCGACCCGCGTGTGGTAGCGGCCATCGCCGCCGAACAGGCTGTCGATGACCAGGAACACCAGGTTCGGGTCATAGGTAAAGAGCGCCGTGCCGCGCAGCGGCTTCATCTGAATCATGTTCAGATTGCTGGGAACAGGCAGGTTGCGCTCGAAGTCCGCGTATTTCTGGATCTTGATCGAGCCGACGGTGATGTCGGCGCTGCGGCGCATGAAGTTCAACAGCACGTTGCGCATGTTGCGCGCAAACCGCTCGTTGATGAGCTCCAGCGTCTGCATGCGGCGGCGCACGACGCGCTCGGGCGAGCTCAGGTCGTAGGCGCGCGCACCGGCGTTCTGGCCGTCGGATTCCTTTTTACTATCGCTCTCGCCGGTGACGCCAGCCAGCAGCGCATCGACTTCGTCCTGCGAAAGAAACGCCTCGTAGGCCATGCTTATTGCACCACGAACGCCGTGAACAGCACGTCGGTCACGTACTGGCCGTCAGGCAGGGGCGAGAAGGGACGGTTCACTGCCTGCTTGATGGCCGCGACCATGTCGTTCTTGCCTTGCTGCGTTTGCACGGCAGTGGGCGACTGGGACGACAGGACCATCAGGATGCGGCTGCGCACTTCCGGCATGTACTTTTCCAGACGCGTGCGGGTATGTTCGTCGCTGACGCGCAGGGTCAGGCCAACGTGCATGATGCGTTCCGTGTCCGCGTTCTGCAGCGTGACCGTGAAGGCTTCGATCGGCACGAAGATCGGCGCGGGAACGGCGATCGGGGTGGCGGACGGCGCGACGAAGGTCGTCGGCGTGGCCTGCGGGCCTTGGCCGGGCTGGCCTTGCACGCTGCCCGGCTGACCGGGTTGGCCAGGCTGGCCGGGTTGGCCGCCAGGCACCTGGCCGACGCCAAGCTGCACCGGAGCGCCGCCTTGCGGTTGCTGCAGGCGCTGCGTGATGAACCAGGTTGCGCCCGCACTGGCTGCGGCAACGAGCAGCAGCACCAGGATCGCCAGCAGCGGGCGAAGAATGCGGCCGATGCCGCCGGAGGACGCGCCGCGCGCCGGCGCGGGAATGGGTTTGATTGTCGCCATCTGGAGTTCGATGCGTGTTTGCCGCTGGTGAAAACGGATTCTTAGTGGATGAAAGCATTCTGCCCGAATTCACGCCGCCGCTTGGAGGCGAAAAACAGGGCGAAAGCCGCGTATCTCAAGCTATTGCTGCACTGCCCGCATCCGTTGCCGGATACGGGCCGCCGGATCATTACGCGAACGTGTCGACCAGCGCGTTGGCATTGCGCGACACCGTCACCGCGGGCTGGGCGGCATCCGCCCCGCCGTCCGCCACTGCGGCGCCGCCGCCTTGCTGACGCTGCGAGCCGTTGCCGCCTTGCTGCGCGAATTCCTGCTGCGCGGCCTGTTCACCGACGCTGGTCTGGCCCAGCGAGATGCCGGCCTGGGCAAGCGCCTGCTGCAACTGCGGAATCGCGACTTCGATCGCCTGGCGCACCGACGCATGCGCCGACACGAACGAGGCGGTGGCCACGCCGTCCGCCAGGTTCAGGCTGACGCGCAGCGGACCGAGGTCCGGCGGATCCAGCCGCAGTTCGGCGGTCTGCATGCCTTGGCGCACGTTGCTGCTCATCATGACCATCTGCTGGCCGAGCTCGGTGCCCCAGTGGGTGGCGCCGACCGGGGTGGCCACTTGCATGACGACGGGAACGATCGGCTGCGCGATGGCGGCCTGGTTGACGACCGGCAGCGCCTGGCGCTGCGTGGCGGCGGCCAGCGCGTGGGCCAGCGCCTCCTGCGGGTTGGCGCCATGCTGCGGCGCCTGGAATTGCGGGGTCGTGCCGGCCAGCAGGTCGGGCTGCTCTTCGTCGGCCATGTGGGCGGGCAGCGCGGGTGCGCCTTCTTTTTGATCCGCGGGCACATCTCGCGCGACGCGCGGCAGGGGCAGTTCCGGCGCGGCCTTCGAGGCGTCGGTCTTGACCGCTGCCTTGGGGTCGATGGGGGTCTGGGCAAGCGGGGCGGAACCCGGCTTGACGGCGGCGGTGACCACCGGCAGCGCGGCTTCGGCTTCGCGGGCGATTTGCGCTGCCGCGGCCTGCGCCTGGCCGGCGGTCGCGGCCACCGGCGTCTGCGCCTGTAGCGCGGCCTGCGGCACCAGCGTGTCGGCGGCGTTCAGCGCGGCCGTCAGCACGGCAGCGCCCTGGTTCATGGCGGTGGCGGTCGCAGCGGCATTGCCGCGCGCAAGCTGCACCTGCTCGGCGGCCTGGGCCGCGATCTCCAGGGCTTGTTGCGGCAGGTCGGACGCGGCCACCGGTTGCTGCGCGGCGACGGCGAGAGCGCCGGCTTCGGCCTGCGCGGCGCTTTGCACTGCATCATTGATGGCGCCGCCGGCAGCGCCTTCGGCCGTGCTGGCGGGATCGCTGGCCTTGCCGTCCTTGGACGGCGTCTTGCTGTTGCCGTTTGCGGGACGGGCGTCGGCGGCCTGGTTGGGCCGCTGCTGCGCCGGACGTTGCTGAGCCAGCACGTCCGAGAAGGAGGGTCCTTTGTCTTTCTTGTTCGCGGCAGCCGGTTTGGCGCCAAGCACGTCGTTCATCGACGTCGGGGCGGCCGGTGCAAGCGAAGGCAAGGGCAGGGGAGCGGTCATCTTGGGCTTCCTGTGTGGAACTGCTTAATGCATGCCGCTGGCCTGGCGCTGGACCAGACGGGCGGAGTATTCGTCGTTGGCGCGCTGTTCGCGGCGCGAATCCACGAGGGCCTGGGCGCGCTGCTCGCGCTGCGCCAGGGCATCGTAGGAGTTGAGCTTGCGTTTTTCCTGCTGCCAGTAAAGCTGGCCCTTAGCGAGGTTGTCCTCGGCCTGGCGCAGCACGCCCTGCTGCTGGCCGATCGCGTCGTCCAGCGTGCCGATGAAACGCTGATAGTTGTGGCAGTCGCTGGCCGCCATGCCGCTCGTCATCGCCGTCTGAAGGCGCTCGAGGTAGTCCTGGCGGTAGTCGTGCAGCATGGAAAGCTGGCGCTGCGCATTGCTGCGTTCGGCGGTCAGCCGGCCCAGGAGGCGGGCGGCTTCGTCCGTGCTCTCCTTGGCCAGGTTGATCAGCATGTCCAGAGGCAGTTGGCTAGGCATAGGTGTCCCGTGATTCGAAACTGGCTCGCAATTGATTGACGGCGTCTTCGTATCCGATGTTCTCGCCGATGTCCTGCTGCAGGAAGGCTTCCAGGCGCGGGTAGCGCGCGATGGCGTCGTCCAGCTGCGGGTCGTTGCCGGCGGCGTAGGCGCCGACGGCGATGAGGTCGCGATTGCGCTGGTAGCGCGACAGGCTTTGCTTGAAGCGGCGCACGATCGAGAACTGCTGCGGCGTGATGAGCGAGGTCATCGCCCGCGAGATCGACGCTTCGATGTCGATGGCGGGGTAGTGGCCCGATTCGGCCAGGTGCCGCGACAGCACGACGTGGCCGTCCAGGATCGCGCGCGCCGAGTCGGCGATCGGATCCTGCTGGTCGTCGCCTTCGGCCAGCACGGTATAGAACGCCGTGATGGAGCCCGCCTTGCCGGACGGACCCGGCGCGCCCATGCCCGCGCGTTCCACCAGCATCGGCAGCTTGGCAAATACCGACGGCGGATAGCCCTTGGTGGCGGGCGGTTCGCCGATGGCCAGCGCGATTTCCCGTTGCGCCATCGCGTAGCGGGTCAGCGAATCCATGATCAGCAGCACGTCCAGGCCCTGGTCGCGGAAATGCTCGGCCAGGCGGGTCGCATACGCGGCGCCCTGCAGGCGCAGCAGCGCCGACACGTCGGCCGGCGCGGCCACCACGACCGAGCGCGCGAGGCCTTCGGGGCCCAGGTTGTGCTCGATGAATTCCTTCACTTCGCGGCCCCGCTCGCCGATCAGGCCCACGACGATGACGTCGGCCTTGGTGTAGCGGGCCATCATGCCCAGCAGCACCGATTTACCGACGCCGGAGCCGGCGAACAGGCCCATGCGCTGACCGCGGCCGACGGTCAGCAGACCGTTGATGGCGCGCACGCCCGTGTCCAGCACCGTGTCGATGGGCGCGCGCGACAGCGGATTGATGGGCTGGGCCGACAGGGGAGCGAGTTCGGCGCCCGTCAGCGGACCCAGTCCGTCCAGCGGGCGGCCGGCGCCATCCAGCACGCGGCCGAGCAGCGCGTTGCCGACCGGCAGGTGGCGGCCAAGCTGGGGCTTGGCGTTGCCGTTCAGTTCGGCCTTGCGCGGCAGCGGAATCTGGCGCTGCACGGGCGGTTCACCGGGCACGACGCGCGCGCCGGGGGGCAGGCCGGAAATGTCGGCCTGCGGCATCAGGTACAGCGTGTGGCCGTCAAAGCCCACGACTTCGGCGTCTGCCCAATGGTCGTGGCCGCGCGCAATCTCGATGCGGGCGGCGGCGCCGACGGGCAGGCGCAGGCCGGTGGCGTGCAGCACGAGGCCGGTCGCGCGCGTGATCTTGCCGCTGACCAGCCAAGGATCGGTGGACGCCGCGCGGATCGAGCCGATCTCCAGCTGCGTCTGCCAGCGGTCGAGCACGGGCGCGGTCGGCTTGGCCGCCGCGGAAGCGGCTGCGGCGCCCGCAAGGGGCGCCTGGCCGGATTGCTCGGAGGCCGGATTGCCGTTCACACCGGCTCCTCCCAAGTTGCGTTGCGGCCGAGCGAGGCGGCCACGCGGCGCCAGCGGGTCTGCAAGGTGGCGTCGATGTCGCCGAAAGGCGTCTCGGCGCGGCAGCCGCCGCGCAGAATGGATTCATCGGCCAGCACGCGCCAATGGCCTTCCTTCAGTTCGTCGGCCAGGTGCAGGCGGATCAGCTCGATATCGTCCGGGTTCGCCCACAGGCGCATCTGGCCGCCAGCGGTCGGATTGATGTGCAGGACGTCGCGAACCGCGTTCACGACCGTCTCGGGCTGTTCGGCAAGGGTGGTGCGAACCACTTGCTGGGCAATGTCCAGTGCCAGCGTCAGCAGGCTCTGGCCCATCTTTTCTTCCAGCGCGCCGATCGACACGGCGCAGGCTTCGACCAGCGTGTGCAGGCGTTGCGCCTCGGCGGCGCCCTGTTCGCGGCCCTGGGCCAGGCCTTCCGCATGACCGGCTTCGCGGCCGGCGGCAAGGCCGGCCTCGTAGCCTGCCTGCTGGCCGGCTTCCTGGCCCGCGGCGTGGCCGCGCGCCAATCCTTCCTCGTGTCCTTCCGCGATGGCCTGGGCGCGCAACTGCGCCATGACCACGGCGGGATCGGGACCCGGATCGGGTTCGGGCTCGGGTTCGACTTCGACGGGCGCCGGCTCGTCGAACGACAGCATCTGCCAGCGACGCCAGGCGGCGCTGCGCGAGATGAGCGTCGCCGCGCCGTTGTCCGCGTCAGACATACGCGTCGTCTCCGGAATTGCCCAGCACGATCTGGCCGCTTTCCGCCAGGCGGCGGGCGATCTGCAGGATCTTCTTCTGTTCGGTTTCGACCTTCGACATGCGGATCGGGCCCTGGGCTTCCAGGTCCTCGCGCAGCATTTCGGCCGCACGGCTGGACATGTTGCGCAGGAACTTGGCGCGCAGCTCTTCCTGGGCGCCCTTGAGCGCGACCATGAGCGTGTCGTTGTCGATTTCCTTGAGGATGAGCTGGATGGCGCGGTCCTCGACGTCGAGCAGGTTGTCGAAGACGAACATCTCGTCGATGATCTTCTGCGCCAGGTCGTTGTCGCGTTCGCGCAGGCTGGCGACCACGGTCTCTTCCTGCGTCGAGTTCATCATGTTCAGGATCTCGGCCGCGGTGCGCACGCCGCCCATCTTGCTGCGCTTGGCGCCCTGGCCAGCCAGCACGGAGTTCAGCACTTCGGTCAGCTCCGACAACGCCGCCGGCTGCACGCCGCCGAACGTGGCGATACGCAGCATCACGTCGTTGCGCAGGCGGTCCGTCAGCAGGGCCAGCACGCCGGCCGCGCGGTCGCGCTCCAGATGAACCAGGATGGTGGCGATGATCTGCGGGTGCTCATCGCCGATCAGCTCGGCCACGGTGTTCGGGTCCAGCCAGTTCAGCGCGTCGATGCCGCTGCCGCCGTCGCCGGCTTCCAGAATGTCTTCGATCAGGCCAGCCGCGCGATCGCTGCCCAGCGCCTTGGTCAGTACGCTGCGGATGTAGTCGTCCGAGCCCAGCGTCACGGCCATGAATTGGTCGGCTTCCTGGCGGAACTCCTCCAGCACGACGGCGACGTCGTTGCGCGTGACCTGCTTTAAGCTCGCCATCGCGGCGCCGACCTGCTGCACTTCACGGGCGCTCAGGTACTTGAACACTTCCGCCGCGGCGTCTTCGCCCAGCGACATCATCAGGACGGCGCTGCGCGTCATGCCGTCCATTGGCAGGGAATCATTTTTCATCTTTGGTCATCCAGGTGCGCAGGACCATCGCGACGGCGCGCGGATCCTTGTTGGCCATGGTGCGTGCGCGCTCCAGGTTGTCCTGGTAGCGGTCGGTTTCCTTGGCGCGGGCCAGATCCTGGGCTTCGCGGGCGGCTTCGACGCGCTCGGCTTCGGCCACTTCCGGATCCACCGGCGGGTACAGGTACTCGGTCACCGAGCGGCGCAGCTTGCGATACAGCCACAGTGCCAGGACGCCACCAATCAGCCAGGCCAGGATCGTCTTGAACAGCGAGATCATTTCCGGATCGCGCCACATCGGCAACGGCGGCGGGCCATCGTTGAACTGGCTGTTGACCAGGTTGAGCGAGTCGCCTCGGCCTTCGGAATAGCCCATGGCTTCGCGCACCAGGTTGGTGAGCTTGTTCAGTTCTTCGGGCGGCAGGGCCTGCAGTTCGCCGTCCTTGTCGCGCACGTAGTTCACGACCACGGCCACCGACATGCGTTTGAGGTTGCCCGTCGGCTGCTTGATGTGGCTGATGGTGCGGTCGACTTCGTAGTTCGTCGTCGCGTCGCGGCGTTCGTTCAGGTTGGCCGCGGGGGCCTGGGTGCCGGTCTGCTGCTGCTGTTGTTGTTGCTGCTGCTGCGCGTTGGGCTGCGGCGGCTGGCCGGGGCGGGGCGGCTGTTGCTGCGGCGGATTGGTGATCGGCGCCTGCGCGTCGGCGGGCGCCTGGTTCGACAGCGCGCCGGGCACGCCCTGGGCGGGGCCGACGCCGCGCTGCGTGGAATCGCTGGTCTGCTGGCTGCGCACGGCGGCCTGGCCAGGTTCCTGGTTGGGACGGTAGACCTCGGACGTTTCTTCGCGGCGCGAGAAATCGACGTCCGCAGTGGCCTGGGCGTGCACGTTGCCGGGGCCGACCAGGGGATTCAGGATGGTGAGGATGCGCTCGACGGTGCGCTGCTCGATCTCGCGCACGAAGCGAAGCTGGTCGGCGTCCATGCCGCGGCCTTCGCCCAGCGGGGAGGACAGCAGCCGGCCGTTCTGGTCGACGATGGACACGCTTTCGGCGGTCAGTTCCGGCACGCTGGAAGCCACCAGCCAGGAAATCGCGGACACCTGCGCGTCGCTCAGGCTGCGGCCCGGATACAGGTTCAGCAGCACGGAGGCGGTGGGCGCCTGGCGCTCACGCACGAACAGCGACTGGCGCGGCATGGCCAGGTGGACGCGGGCGTGCTGCACGGTGTGCATTGCTTCTATCGAACGGGCCAGCTCACCCTCCAGACCGCGCTGGTAGTTGATCTGCTCGGCAAACTGGCTGGCGCCGAAGCGGGCGTTGTCCATCAGCTCGAAGCCGACGGAACCGCCGCGCGGCAGGCCTTGCGACGCAAGCTGCAGCCGGGCGTCATAGACGCGGTCGGCGGGCACGAGCAGCGCGGTGCCGTTTTCGTTGTAGCGGTAGGGAACGTTCATCGTGCCCAGGGCGGTCACGATGGCGCCGCCATCGCGGTCGTCCAGGTTCGAGAACAGAACCTTGTATTTCGGTTCGCTGCTCCACATGGCCACGGCGACGATCACCGCGACAAGGGCGGCGGCGGCGCCGATCAGGACGGGCTTGGGAAGCGCGCGGACCCGTTCCAGCACGGGGAACTTGGCCAGAAGCGACGAGCTCAGGGTAGCCTGCTGATTCATTGACGGCTCCCGCTGGCTTCGCGGAGCAGGGAAAATGACTTCATGTCTGGGTAGGGCCGATTACACATGCAACGTGCTTCTGGTCTGGGGAGAGCGTGGATTATTGCCCCTGAGACAGCGATCCCAATCGATGAAAACAGCCGTTTTTTGGCGTTACTTAATCCCTATGTCGGCGGCAAGACGCAAAGCGGGGCCGCATCCCCGGCCAGGGATGTCGGCATTCGTTGAAATGTCGGGTTTTTTGGCGGTTCTTGTCGGCTATGGGCCGGCCCGATCGGCGTTACGCTGCGTGTGCACTTTGGCGTAATCCACCCACCAGCAAGGAATAGGTAATGGCTGTATCAGGCTTGTCCGGCATCGAAGGCATGCTCCAGCAGATGCGCTCGGTCGTGAGCAAGGCGGAGACCGGTAATCTGGGCGCCGGCGACGCCGTTGCGCAGCCCGACGGTTTTGCCGCGGAACTGCAACGTTCCATTCGACGCGTGACCGCCGCGCAGAACGCCGCCAGCAATCAGGCCAAGGCGTTCGAACTGGGAGCGCCCGATATCTCGCTCAACGACGTCATGATCGACCTTCAGAAGGCCAGTCTCGGCTTCCAGACGGCGGTCCAGGTGCGCAACAAGCTGGTTGCGGCCTACAAGGAAATCTCGTCGATGGCCGTTTAAGGCCCGCGGCTTGGTAAAAGGCCTTCCCGCGGGAAGGCCTTTTGCGTTTCACGTTCAGTTGCGCTGCGCGCCTTTTTCCAGACGCCACACCACCTGCTGCAGCCAGTTCTCCTGGCGGGCGTTCAGGTTCATGAACAGCGCGCCCACGTGGCTGACCGGCGGTTCGCCCGTCAGCGACACGTGCTTGGGCGCTTCGCCATCGGTGCTGCTGTCGGCCGAGGCCATCGGCTGGCCCGACACCGGGTAGATGTTGCGCACTTCCAGGTCGGCGCTCAGCTTGCCAAGCTCGCCGAAATCCAGCTCCACGTCTTCCATCACCGCGCCGCGCTGGGGCAGCTCGCCCACCGCCAGGCCCACGCGCAAGCCCACCCCGTCCACCGAAATGTCGCGCACGGTGAAGCCCATCGGCTTTTCCGGCGCTGCCGGTTGCCAGGTGGCCATGCAGCGGTTGGCGCTGGAGATCATCGAGGCGCGGAACATCTTGCGGCGCTGGATGCGGGCAAGCCGATCGGGGAAGGGCGACATCAACGCCGCACTGCCGTCATCGAAATGAATGATTTCCGGTCGCTGGACGCGAAAGCGGATCTGCACGCCGCCATAGGCGGTGGCATTGAAGTGGAAGGTCGTGCCGCTCAGCAGGCCCATGCTGTCGGACTGTTCAAAATCCGCGCCGTCGTAGTCGCGCGGCCGCCAGAAAAATTGGCGGGTCTGCTTGTCGGCGCCCAGGATCAGCACGGCGATCTCCCGGTCCGCGGCATCGCGCACCAGGATGTGGCTGTCGGGGTGCGTCAGCTCGAAGAGCGCGGAGCGCATGTCTTCCGGCCGGGTCAGCAGGAATTCCGGATCGGCAGCATCCAACACGGTGATCGTCCTTAGGTAGAGATTTCGGGCCGCGCGGCCTGGGGGATGTCGCGCGATTCCAGGCGGTACAGCCAGGCGAGCAATTCTGCCACCGCGACATAGAGTTGGGGGGGGATATGTGCGTCCAGGTCGACCTGCATCAGCAGGCCCACGAGCTCGCGGGATTCGTGCACGTACAGCCCGTTTTCCTCGGCCGCCCGGACAATCGTGTCCGCCAGCTGGCCATAACCCTTGGCGACCACGCGCGGCGCGCCGTCGCTTTCGTCATACGAGATGGCGACCGCCGCGTTGCGGTTGGCGTTCGGGCCGGTGTCCGCGGGGGAGGAGGGGGTGTTCATCAGAAATCGGTCGGGATGACGGGACGGGGTTCAACCACGTTGACCGTCAGATTGCTCAGGGTCAGGCCGGCGGCCAGGAGGCGCGAGCGTAGCATGTCCGAGGAATCGTTGATTTCGGCCGCGCTGTGCGGCGCAATCAGCTGCAGCACGATCTGGTCGCCGGCGAGGTTCAGGCGGGCGTCGACCAGGCCAAGGCGCGGCAGGTCCAGCTTCACGCGGGTGGCCCAGGTTGGCACGGCCGATTCGCGGTCCTCGCCGTACGGGTCGCGCTCGACTTCCCACTCCATCTGCGTGCCGGGCCAGGCTTCGCCCTGCCAGTTCAGCGTCTGATTGGCCAGCACATCGAGCTGCTGGCGCACCAGCACGGTCAGATCCTGATGGATGCCGGCGATCGGCGTGCCGGGCGTGTTCGTGGAAGACGACGTGCCAGAGCCCGAGGGCGCATCGGCGCTGGCGCCCGAGCGGCCGGCGCCGGCGGCTTCGCCGCGGCTGCGCGCCTGGGTGCTGGCGTGCGCGGCGGTGTCGCGCGACATCCTGGCTTGGGGCTCGTTTTCCAGGGTGGACGGGTTCTTGCGCCCAAACACCATGTCGGTCAGGTGCGATTCGTAGAAGAGGCCGCTGGTCTGCAGGGCATTGCGCAACGCCTGGCCAAGGGCGCGGGCGGACGGGCCGCCGGCAGCCAATGAGGCATGCGATGCGGCTTGCGTCCCTTTCGCGCCGCCGGCCTGGTCCCCCGCATGCGCGGCGCCTGGCTTGGCGTTGCCATTCGCGGCATCCGCAGCGGCAGTGGCCGAAGGCGTGGCGGTGGCGGCGGGCAGGGTGGTCGACGCCGGAAGCTGGGCCGTCGTCGCGGCGGCCGGCTGTCCAGGCTGACCCGCCTGCGCGGGCTGGCCGGGTTGGCCGGCCTGGGCCGCGGGTTGGCCGCCTGGCGCGGCGCCACCGGGTTGCTGTCCGCCCTGCGCGTCGGCGCTCCAGAGCGGCGCGCGCCCCTGCACGGCCGGGGCCGCTTCGGGGTATTGGGCGAGCAGGGCGAGGATGGTGCGTGCGGTCGTGCCCAGCGTGGTTGGCGCCGAGGCGGTGGTATCGCTGCTGGTGACCAGGCCCCGGGCGGCCAGCGCTAGCGCGGCGGCGGTTTTGGGGTCGACAACAGTATTCTGGCGGTCGCCTCGGGCGCCGCCAGTTTGTATGCCTTGCCGGGTATCGCGGGCCGAGCCGTCCGAGGGCCCGGCTTTCTCCGGGCTGCCAGGCTGGCTGACCGCGTCGGGCCGCGCGCCCGAAATCTGGTTGGCGTTCGCGGCGGACATCGTCGTGCCCAGCACGGCGTCCAACCGCTGCACCAGGACGTTGCCAAGCGCGGCGGGACCGATGCTCATTGCTCAGACGCCTGGTTGCCGTAGGCCGACAGCAAGGTCTGCTGGCGCTTCATGCGTCCCAGCAATTCGCCCAGCCGTGCCAGTTGGGGCAGCGCCAGGTCACGCGTCAACGCGTCGTTTTCAAGAATGCGCACGAGCAGGTCGTACTTCATGGTGCGGCCGGCTTCATCCAGGGGGCTGGCGGGCTCGGCATGGCGCAGGCGCTCGACCTGCTCACAATAGAGCTGACCGTGCACGAGCGCGGTGTCCCAGTCGCCGGCCTGGGCGGCTGTCAACATCTCGCTCGTTGATATGGCGATCTCCTGATACTGTTCCAGGATGGCGGAGTACTGGGTGAGCGACGTCATAGAAATCTCGGGCGAGCGATGGCTGGCAATAGTTGTTGTAGGGGCCATCAAAGCGTTACGTCCGGGGCAGGCCGATCGATGGAAGTCTGCCAGGCGTCGGAAAGGTCCGCCAGCAGGCGGTCCGCGATGTCGAGCTGCTCGACGTCCGCTTTCAGGTTTGCCATGAGCAGCGTGCGGACGATGTAGTCGTACAGCCGGCTCAGGTTGGCGGCGATGTCGCCGCCGGCTTCCATGTTCAGGCCCATCTTCAGGCCTTCGTCGACGATCTTGATTGCCTTGGTGATGGCCGTGCCGCGCTCGGCCACGCGACCCTCCTGCATGTGCAGGCGCGCCTGTCCGATTGCCGCGCGCGCTCCCTGGTAAAGCAGGGTGATCAGCCTTTCCGGTGTGGCGCTCATCACTTGGGTCTCCAGGCCGATATCGGCGTAGGAGCGGACAGAGTATGAGCCTGTGGGGCGGCGCGCGGCGTACGTCATTTAATGCATCTTCTCGGTTATCACTTCGACGACTTGTTCATGGCCGCGAATTGCTGGGTCAGGTAGTTGGCCGTGACCGACTGCTGCGCAACGAATTTGTCCAGTTGGACGAACTGCGCGCGCATCAGTTCCAGCGATGCTTCGCCGGCGGCCTTGGCGCGCGTGTACTGGTCCTTCACGTTGGCGATCGACTTGGCCAGACCGTCGGTCTTGGTCTTGATCGAACCGGTGTCGCTCAGGATGTCCTTGGTGGCCTTGTCGAAATTCGCGGCCAGACCGTTCTCGCCGGTCAGCATGCGCGCGACGTCGGCGCTGTTCGTGGCCAGGGCCTTGTCCAGCTTGGTCTGGTCCAGCGTGAGCTGGCGCGTCTGCGGGTTGGTCGTGATGCCCAGGTCGGCCAGCGAACGCATCGTGCCTTCGCCCGTCACGAACTGCAGCGCGCTGGCAAGCGACGACTGGATCGCGCGCGTCGTGCCGTCGCCGGTCAGCGGCTGGTTGGTGGCGGCGGCGGCGTCGAAGGCCGTCAGGTTCTTGATCGTCGTCTGCAGCGTGTTGTAGGCGGTGACAAAGCTCTGGATGGCCTTGCTGGCCACCGAGGGATCGCTTTCCAGCTTCAGCGTGATCGGCTTGCCCGCTTCCGTCTTGGACGACAGGTTCAGCGTGACGCCGTCGATGGCGGTGGAAATGTTGTTCGTGCCGCTCTTGATCGTGATGCCGTTGATGTCGATCTCGGCATCGACGGCGGCGGTGGCCGTCATTTTGCTATTGGCGGCATCGGTGCTGCTGTAGGACAGGACGTCCTTGAGCGACTGGTCGCCCGTCACCGTGATGGACTTGACCGAGGCCTGCACGCCGGTGTCCTTGGCGGTCATCATCAGGTAGCTTTTGCCGTCGCCGTCGGTGATGACGGTGGCGCGCACGCCCAGCGTGTCGTCGGCGTTGACCGCCTTGACGATGCCGTTCAGCGAGGTGTCGTCCTTCAGGTCGACGGTCTTCTTGGTGCCGTCGGCCAGTTCGATTTCAAACGAACCCGTGGCGCCGTTGGACGCCTTGCGGTCGGCGACCGCGCCCGATTGCAGCGTCTGGGAAGTGGCAACGTTCTTCACGTTGATCGTGTACTGGCCGGCCACGGCGCCTTCGGCGGCCACGGTCGCGGTCAGGGCGTCACCGCCGGTCACGCTGCCTTTCACGGCGCCCAGCGTCTCGGGCTTGCCCAGTGCGGCGGCAGCCTTCTGCACGGCTTCCACGGCGCTCTTGAGCTGGCCGTATGCCGTAACGCGGGTTTCGAAGCTGGTCTGCCGTACGGTGTACTGCTGCAGCTTCTTTTCCTCGGCTGCTTGCAGCTTCGTGAGGATATCCTCCAGGGGCAAGCCTGAGTTCGCGCCGAGATTGGTGATGGTGGCCATTGAAATTCCTTCCTAGCGATGCAATTCTGACAAAAATGTGATCCCGGCTATCGGCCGGGTAAAGGCATAAGGCGGGCCTAATTCGGCGGTTCTCTCACCGGGCCGCGCGTCAATCTTGGCGAACGGTGTTTTAAGTGCCGGATCAGGCCGACGTCTTGATACCGTTCCCCTGCATGTTCACGATCATCTTGGCGATCTTCAGCACCGTTTCGCTCGGAATGGTGCGCAGGACATCGCCCGATTCCGCGTCGATCACCGACACCACGACCTGGTGCACGTTCGGGTCGATTTCAAACTGAAGCTGTGTCGACCAGGCCTTCATCTGGTCATTGATCTCATCCAGGGCTTTGTCGAGCGGCAACTTCTGCGCATTTGCCTGGTCGGACGTGGCGCCGCCGGAGGCGTTGCTGTTGGCGCTGGCCGGTGCCGGCGTGGCGGTGGCGGACGGGTCCGGCGTGGCGATAACGGTCGAAACCGGTAACGACGCGAACGCTGCGGGGGCTAACGGGGTTACGGCCATGATCACTCCAACGGCGAGGGGGGGCGTCTCGGAGAACGCGCTGTTTTCAGGAAATTCTCAGTTACCATAACGGCACCCTCGCAGGGAACTTTAGCCCCGCGCATATGGATGGTTCACGTGCTAAGAGTTTGGATCGGGCGATGAGTGTCAAGACGGCGTTGCGAGTGATCGAAATCATCGAAACCTACGCCCGCGAGAAACGCGCGCTGCCCTTGTCGGAGCTGGCCCGCCTGCTGGACGTGCCGGTCTCCAGTTGCCTGGCGCTGATCCGCACGCTCACCAGCCTTGGCTATCTGTATGAAACGGGCCGGCGCCAGGGCTATTACCCCACCGGCCGCCTGCTCGCCATGGCCCAGCGCATCGCGCGGGCCGACCCCGTCCTGGACCGGGTCTATCCCAGCCTGGTTGAACTGCGGGACGCCACGCGAGAAACCGTCGTCTTCGCCAAGCTGTCGCCGGACGGCCGCGTCGTCTATCTGGATGTGCTGGATTCGCCGCATACGATCCGATACGCGCCCGTTGCAGGCGAGTTCAAGGACGTTCATGCAAATTCGCTGGGAAAAGCGCTGCTTTCACTGCTGGACGAACCGGCGCGGGACGCCTTGCTGGCCAACATTCCCATGACGCGCTACAACGACCGCACCCTCGTGACCCGAGAGGCCTTGCTGGCGGACCTGGACGCCGCTCGGCAGCGGGGGTGGTTCATGAACAGCGGAGAATCCATCGCCGACGTGGGGGCGATTGCTTGGCCGGTCACGCTGTCCGGTGAACATTACGCCATTTCTGTTGGCGGCCCGATCTACCGGATCGAGCCAGAGCAGGAAACCTACGCCCGCATACTGCGGGCTGCCTGCACGGGGCTGGAGCAGCAGGCCTGAACCGCGCCTGCCTGCCGCCAGCTTCCGTCTAGTACGACTTGGGCAGGCCCAGCACCTTTTCGGCGATGAAGCACATGATGAGCTGCGGGCTGACCGGCGCGATGCGGGGAATGAAGCTTTCGCGCAGCAGCCGCTCCACGTGGTACTCCTTGGCATACCCCATGCCGCCCAGCGTCATCACCGCCGTCTGGCAGGCGTTGTAGCCGGCCTCGGCCGCCAGGTACTTGGCCGAATTGGCGGCGGGGCCGCAGGGCTTGCCCGCGTCGTACAGGCTGGCCGCCTTGAACACCATCAGGTCCGCGGCTTCGAGCTGCATCCAGGCCTGGGCGAGCGGATGCTGGATCCCCTGGTTCTTGCCGATGGGGCGGCCGAACACGGTACGTTCGCCGGCATACTTGACGGCCCGGTCCAGCGCCGCGCGGCCGATCCCCACGGCTTCGGCGGCGATCAGGATGCGCTCGGGGTTCAAGCCGTGCAGGATGTATTCAAAGCCGCGGCCTTCCTCGCCGATACGGTCGGCCACCGGAATCCGCAGGCCGTCGATGAACAGCATGTTCGAGTCCACGGCCTTGCGGCCCATTTTCTCGATCTCGCGCACCTCGATCTTTTCGCGGTTCAGGTCGGTATAAAAGAGCGACAGGCCCTGCGTGGGCTTTTCAACTTCGGATAGCGGGGTGGTGCGCGCCAGCAGCAGCATCTTGCTGGCCACCTGCGCCGTCGAGATCCAGATCTTGCGGCCGTGCACGACGTACTCGTCGCCCTGGCGCACGGCGCGGGTGCTCAGCTTGGTCGTGTCCAGCCCGGCATCGGGCTCGGTGACCGCAAAGCAGGCCTTCTCGCGGCCGGCAATCAGCGGTTCGAGCCAGCGGCCGCGCTGCTCGTCGCTGCCGAACACCACCACCGGATTCAGCCCGAAGATGTTCATGTGGACGGCGGAGGCGCCCGTGAAGCCGGCGCCCGACGCCGCGATGGTCTGCATCATCAGCGCGGCTTCGGTCATGCCCAGGCCCGCGCCGCCGTACTCCTGCGGCATGGCAATGCCCAGCCATCCGTCGCGCGCCAGGTCGGCGTGCAGGGGTTCCGGAAAGCCGCCCTCGCGGTCCCGTTCCAGCCAGTACTCGTCGGGATAGCGGTCGCAGATGCGGGAAACCGCGTCGCGCAGCGCCAGTTGATCGGGGGTGAATTCAAAGTCCATCGTTGTTTCCGTCCTGGGTAATGCCACGGGCAAGCATGGCGTCGATCTGTTCCTGTCCGTAGCCAGCCTCGGCCAGCACCTCGCGGCTGTGCTCGCCCAGCCGCGGGGCGGGACGCCGAATCGAGGTCGGCGTGCCGGTATAGCGGCCCAGCGTCCCGGTGGTGCGGATGCGGCCTTCCGAGGGGTGGTCCATTTCCCGGATGAACCCGGTAGCGGTCAGGTGCTCGTCCTGGATCAGGCCGTCGATGGTGTAGAGCTGCGAGGCCGGAATGTCGGCGCGAGCCAGTTCCCGCAGCCAGTCGTCGCTGGGGCGGGTGGCGATCACCTCGGCCACGAAGGCATAGACCTCGCTGATGTGCGCGGCGCGCGCGCCATGGGTGCAGAAACGCGGGTCTTGTGACAGCTCGGGCCGCCCGATCAGGTCAAAGAAATTGCGCCAGTGCTTGTCGTTGTAGATCAGCAGGCAGATGTACCCGTCCGACGTGGCGTACGGACGGCGATGCGGCGCCAGCAGGCGCGCGTACCCGGTGGGCCCCATCGGCGGCTCGAAAGTCGCGCCGCCCAGGTGGTCGCCCAGCACCAGGTGCGCCATGCCCTCGAACATGGGAATCTCCACCGGCTGCCCGCGCCCGAGCGCGCGGGCGCTCAGCACCGCGGACACCAGCGCAATGCCGACGTGCAGACCCACCGCCCGGTCCGCCAGCGTCAGCGGCGCGTAGCGCGGCACGTCGCCGCTTTGCTGCGCGGACAGCGCGGCAATGCCGGTCTGCCCCTGGATCAGGTCGTCGTAGGCGGGGCGGCCGGCGTAGGGACCGGCCTCGCCAAACCCATAGGCGCCCACATAGACGATGCGCGGGTTGCGCGCCGTCACCGCTTCGTACGACAGGCCCAACCGTGCCATCGCCTGGGGGCGGATGTTGTAGAGCAGGGCGTCGCAGCTTTCGGCCAGTTTCAGGCAGGCCTCAAGCCCCTCGGGGGTCTTCAGGTCCAGCACGATCGAGCGCTTGTTGCGGTTCAGGTGCAGGTAGAGGTGCCCCATGCCCGGGTTGCGCATGGGACCGACGGCCCGCATGTTGTCCCCCGCCGGCGACTCCACCTTGATGACGTCCGCGCCCAGGTCCGCCAGAACCTGGGTCGCGTACGGCCCCATCACCACCGAGCTGAGGTCCAGAATGCGCACGCCGGCCAGCGGTCCGGCAACCGGCGTGTCGGGCAGGGGCTGGTCGATCATTGCTGCTCGATCCCCGCGTCACGGATCAGCTTGCCCCACAGGTCGCGCTGTTCACCAACAAACTGGGCGAAGGCCTCGGGCGTGCTCGAGAAGGCGTCGAAGCCCAGTCCCGCCAGGCGCTTCTTCACGTCGGGCTTTGCCACGATCTGGTTGATGGCCCCATTCAGCTTGGCCACGATCTCGGGCGGCATGCCGGCCGGACCGAAGTAGCCGTTCCAGGAGTTCAAGTCGAAGTCGGGCACCCCCGCTTCCGCCATCGAAGGCAGATCGGGAATGATGGCGCTGCGCTCGGCGGTGGACACGGCCAGGGCGCGCAGTTGGCCCGACTGCACGAACGGCAGGCCAGAGGTCAGGTCCGTGAACATGAAGTCCACCTGTCCGCCCACCACGTCGGTCAGGCTCTGCGGCGTGCCTTTATAGGGCACATGCAGGATGTCGATCTTGGCGCGGTTGGCCAGCGTGGCGCCCGCGACGATGCCGGTGCTGTTGCCGCTGGCGTAGGTGATGCGGCCCGGGTTCTTCTTGGCGTCGGCCACCAGGTCGCCCACGGTCTTCCAGGGGCGCTTCGGGTTCACGACCAGGATGAAGGGCAGGTTGCCGCCGCGCGCGATCGGGGTGAAATCCTTGACCGGGTCATACGGCACGTTCTTCATCAGCCAGGGGGCGGCCGAATGGGAAGTATTGGTGGTGACGAACAGCGTGTAGCCGTCCGGCTTGGCGCGCGCCACGTAGTTGGCCGCGATCGTGGCATTGGCGCCCGGTTTGTTCTCCACCACGACCTGCTGGCCAAGGAGGGTCGACAATTCGGCCCCGAAGATCCGGCCCACGGCGTCCGTGCCCGATCCTGCCGGGAAGGGCACCACAAGGGTAATGGGCTTGGTGGGGTAATCGGCGGCGTGGGCGGGGCCAGCCGCCATCATGGCGGCGCCGCTGACCAGCGCGGCGCCAAGCAGGCGTAGGGATTGCATGGGTGTGTCTCCTGTCTTTATTGGAATAAGGCGCGGCTCTATCGGCCGCTGCCTCTCGCGAAGCGCCGCGTCAAGCGGCTGGGGGTGGCGCCGGAAAATCGCGGATCACGCGATCGGGGGATTCTTCGTAAGGCGGCGTGTAGATCACCAGCAGCCGGGCGGGTTCATCGCTCGTCACGGTGAAAACGTGGGGAATGTCGGGGGGGAAGTAACAGCAGTCGCCGGGGCCCATGTCGGCCCATTCGTCCTGCACCTGCGCGCGGGCGGTGCCCGAAATCAGGTAACAGACCTGCTCGATGCCGGGGTGCGCGTGCGGCAGGGCGCCTTTGCCCTTGTCGATGACGCCCAGCAGCACCTCCACGCCGCGGGCGCCGACGGTGTCCGGGCTGATCAGCCGGCGGTTGAGGGTGCCGGTGTGGTTGGCAGGGCTGTAGCCCGGCACGTCGGCTTCACGCACCAGCCATTTGGGAGTTGAACGCTGCGTCATGTCTCTTCCTGTTATTTTCCATACATGAATTTATTTTTACGTATGAGAAAAACATGGGCAAGCACTTTCTGCCGGCGGATACCGTGCCACACCCTAGGGGATTAGGGAAAACACCGGGCACACACTGCTAAAATCGCAGGCTGATTTCCTTTCGCGAACCCGTCTCATGTCTTCTGTCCGCACGCCTGACGCCGCTGCCAACCTGTCCGATTGGCTGCAGTACCTGGAGTCCATCCACGCCACCGCGATCGACATGGGGCTGGACCGGGTGCGCCAGGTCGCGGACCGCATGCAACTGTCGCTGCCCGGCGTCAAGTTCGTGGTCGGCGGCACCAACGGCAAGGGTTCCACCTGTGCCATGCTCGAGGCCATCCTCCTGGCCGCGGGCTACAAGGTCGGCTTGTACACCTCGCCGCATCTCATCGACTTCAACGAGCGCGCCCGCGTCAACGGCCAGATCGCCTCCGATCAGGACCTCATCACGCAGTTCCAGGCCGTCGAAGCCGCGCGCGGCGATGTGTCGCTGACTTACTTCGAATTCACCACGCTGGCCATTCTGCGCCTCTTCTCGCAGTCGCGCCTGGATGCCGTCGTCCTCGAAGTCGGCCTGGGCGGACGCCTGGATGCCGTCAACATCGTCGATGCCGACTGCTCCATCGTCACCAGCGTCGACCTGGACCATACCGACTGGCTGGGCGACACGCGCGAAAAAATCGGCTTCGAAAAAGCCCACATCTACCGCAGCGGCCGGCCGGCCATCTGCAGCGATCCGGTGCCCCCGCAGTCGCTGCTGGATCACGTCGAAGCCATCGGCGCGGACCTGTGGCTCTTCGGCCGCGACTACAACTATTCGGGCGACCGCCAGCAATGGGCGTACGGCGGGCGGGAACAGCGCCGCAGCGGGATGGCCTATCCGGCCCTGCGCGGCGCCAACCAGTTGCTCAACGCCTCGGCGGCGCTGGCCGCGCTGGAATCCGTGCGCGACCGGCTGCCCGTGCAGCAGCAGGCCGTGCGCCTGGGGTTGTTGCAGGCCTCGCTGCCCGGCCGCTTCCAGATCCTGCCGGGCCAACCCACCGTCATTCTCGACGTGGCGCACAATCCGCATGCCGCTGCCGTGCTGGCGCAAAACCTCGACAACATGGGCTTTCATCCGTATACCCACGCGGTGTTCGGCATGCTGAACGACAAGGACCTCGCCGGCGTGGTGGCCAAATTCGGCTCCCGCGTCGACTACTGGTATTGCGCCGGTCTTCCAGGGCCGCGCGGCACCCCCGCCCAGGCGCTCGCGGACCAGGTCGCCGCAGCCCTCCCGCCGCTGCCCGCCGGCAGCGAAAGCCCCAGCATCCAGCCCTATGCCGATCCCGCCCAGGCCTTTGCCGCAGCGCGCGAACGGGCAGGGGAGAATGATAGAATCGTGGTATTCGGATCGTTTCTCACCGTAGCCTCCGTCTTGCAGGCTCTGGGTCGCAAGGCATAGGCAAATCGGGCCATTCGCGTCATGGCGGCCCCGCCGCCTCAATGCCGCAAGGCGCCGCAAGGAATTCTCTTCCATGGGTTTTTTCAAACGCAAAGATCCCGCCGAGCAGGCGCAGGCCTCCAAACGGGCTGCCGTGCCAAGCGAGGTCCAGGCCGCCGAGTTGCGTGGCCGCGCGCGTCGCAGGCTCGCAGGCGCCGTAGCGCTGGTGCTGGCAGCCGTCATCGTCCTTCCCATGGTGCTCGATTCGCAGCCCACCCCGGTCGACGACAACATTCCCATCAAGGTGCCGGAACGCAATACGCCGTTCCAGCCGCAGGTCTCGGAACCGCAGGCCACCGCACCGGCCGAGCCGTCCGCGCCCACCGACCCCGCCGCCGTTCCCACGCCACCGGGCGTGACGTCCGTGCCGCCCGTGGCCGCTGCGTCCAACACGCCGCACGCCACCGCGCCCGCCGCACAGCCGGTCACGCCTGCAGTCCCGCCGGTCACGCCGCCCAAGCCCGAGGTCAAACCCAAGCCCGAGCCGGCCAAACCCGCGACGCCCGCCAAACCCGACTCGCGTTCGGACGACGGCGCGCGCGCCCTGGCGCTGCTCGAAGGCCGCAACGCTCCGGCGTCCTCGCCCAAGCCCGACGCGCCCAAGCCGGCTGCCTCCAAGGGCAATTTCGTGCTGCAGATCGCCGCGTACACCACGTCGGAAGACGCCCAGTCGCGCCGCGGCAAGCTGCATCAGGCCGGCGTCACCAATGCATTTGTCGAGCAGGCCACCATCAATGGCAAGCAGCAGTTCCGTCTGCGCGTGGGGCCGTTCCCCTCGCGCGAGGCGGCTCAGGCGGCCCAGGCGCGGTTGCGCACGCTGGGCTATGACAATGGTTTCATTGCCGCCCAATAGTGACCGGCTTCGACTTCGTCGTGCTGGCCATCCTGGTGGTATCGGGTGTGCTGGGCCTGGTGCGCGGCCTGCTCAAAGAGGTGCTGTCGCTGGTCGCCTATCTGCTGGCCTTCGTGGCCGCGATATGGTGGGGCCCCACGGTCTATACCTGGCTGGAGCCCTATATTGAAACGACGCTGCTGCGCATGGGAGTCTCCTACGCGGCGGTGTTCATCATCGTGTTGCTCGGCGTGGGGTTGGTCAATATGACGCTTGCCGCCCTGATCCGCAGCACCGGACTGAGCCCGGCCGATCACGGCCTGGGCGGAATGTTCGGGCTGGCCCGTGGTCTATTGATTGTGCTGGCGCTGGTCGCCGCCGCAGGGTACACGCCGCTGCCACAAGAGCCATGGTGGCAGGACGCCATGTTTTCGCATTCGGCCATCGAGGCCATCAAACATATCAAGACGTGGCTGCCGCCAACCCTGGCGACGTGGCTACCGTACTGATTAGCTTCAAATCAACCAGGAAATCTCACCATGTGTGGAATCGTAGGGGTCATCGGGCGCGGGCCGGTCAACCAGCTGCTCTATGACAGCTTGCTGCTGTTGCAGCATCGCGGGCAGGACGCCGCGGGCATTGCGACGTCGCAAGGCAACCAGTTCAATATGTACAAGGCGCACGGCCTGGTGCGCGACGTGTTCCGCACGCGCAACATGCGCGCGCTGCCCGGCACGTCCGGCGTCGGCCAGGTTCGCTATCCGACGGCCGGCTCCAGCGCCAGCGAAGAAGAAGCCCAGCCTTTCTACGTCAATGCCCCGTTCGGCATCATGTTGTCCCACAACGGCAACCTGACCAACTGGCGCGAACTGCGTGAATCGCTGTACCGCGTCGACCGCCGCCACATCAACACGAACTCCGATTCCGAAGTCCTCTTGAACGTGCTGGCGCACGAGCTGCAATCGGCCGCCAACGGCGTGTCGCTCGATGACGACGCCATGTTCCGCGCGGTTGCCGCCCTGCACAAGCGCGTGCGCGGCGCCTACGCCGTCGTGGCCCAGATTTCCGGCTACGGCCTGCTCGCCTTCCGCGATCCCAACGGCATCCGTCCGCTGTGCATCGGCCGCCAGGAAACCGAAGAAGGCGTCGAATGGATGGCCGCCTCGGAATCCGTGGCCCTCGAAGGCAGCGGTTTCACCTTCGTGCGCGACGTCGAGCCCGGCGAAGCCGTGTTCATCGATCTGGACGGCCGCCTGGTCGCCCGTCAGTGCGCCGACAATCCGCAGCTCGTTCCCTGCATTTTCGAATACGTCTACTTCGCCCGCCCCGATTCGATGATCGACGGCGTGTCGGTGTACGACGCGCGCCTGCGCATGGGTGAATACCTGGCCGACAAGGTCGCGCGCAACATGCGCCTGGGCGACATCGACGTCGTCATGCCGATTCCCGATTCTTCGCGCCCGGCCGCCATGCAGCTTGCCGCGCGCCTGAACCTGGACTATCGCGAAGGGCTCATCAAGAACCGCTACGTGGGCCGTACGTTCATCATGCCGGGCCAGGCCGTGCGCCGTAAGTCGGTGCGCCAGAAGCTCAATGCCATCGGCATGGAGTTCAAGGGCAAGAACGTGCTGCTGGTGGACGACTCCATCGTGCGCGGCACGACCAGCCGCGAAATCGTCGACATGGCTCGCGCCGCCGGCGCCAACAAGGTGTACTTCGCCTCGGCCGCGCCTCCGGTACGCTTCCCGAACGTGTACGGCATCGACATGCCCACGCAAAGCGAACTGATCGCCACCGGCCGCACGGACGAGGAAATCGCCCGCGCGATTGGCGCCGACAGCCTGATCTACCAGGACCTGCACGACATGCAGCAGTCGGTCCGCGACATCAATCCCAAGCTCACGCGCTTCGAGGCCTCGTGCTTCGACGGCCAGTACATCACCGGCGACATCACGCCCGAGTACCTGGCCCGTCTGGGGCAGTCGCGTTCCGAGCCCGGCAAGGACGAAGACGCGGGCGGCCTGCGCTTCAACATGGGATACACGTCCGACGACGCCTGATTCCTGCGGGCGTTCGCGCAAACAGAAATGCCGTCCCTCGGGACGGCATTTTTTTCGCCGGCGGCACCGCACCGGAAATGGTCAGCCTTGCGCTTCCCACAACGGCGTGCGCGTGGCCTCCAGATGCGTCAGGTACAGCCGCAGGTCGAACTCGTACTGATGGTAGTGCGGCTCCATGCGCAGACACATGTTGTAGAACGCCTTGTTGTGGTCCTTTTCCTTCAGATGGGCCAGTTCGTGCACGGTGATCATCTTCAGGAATTCGGCGGGCACGTTCTTGAACAGCGTCGCCACCCGGATCTCGTGCTTGGCCTTGAGCTTGCCGCCCTGCACGCGCGAGATGTAGGTGTGCTGGCCCAGCGCGTGCTGGATCACGTGGATCTTGCTGTCAAAGGCCACCTTGTTGATCTGGTCGCCGTTGCGCATGTAGGCGTTCTTCAGGTCGGTCACGTACTGGTACAGCGCCTTGTCGGTGCGCACTTCATGTGCGCCGCCCGGATACCGGGCAAGCAGGGCGGCGCCCAGCTTGTCCTGGTCCAGCAGTTTTTGCGCTTGCGCCAAGAGCGGCTCCGGATAGCCGGAGAGGTACTTCAGGGTCTGCACGATCTCGATGCGGCGTTCAGGCCGAGGCGCCGCGCCGGAACACCACCGGCAGCGCCATGAAGAACAGGATCACAAAGAGTGCCAGGCTCCACAGGGCGTATTCGACGCCCAGCACCGGCACCTTGGCGTCCATGCAGGTGGCGTAGATGCCGAACAGCGGCGGGATGGCGCTTTCCAGGCCGATGCCAGTCATGAAGCGGTCGGCAAACGTCTGGTCGCACGACAGCATGTTGGCGGCGACGCTGTACTGATACCAGGCGGCCACGATGCCGGACAGCGACAAGAGGGCAGCAAGAAAGCCGCAGATCCGCGTCAGCGCGCGTCCGCCGCCAAAGCCCCCGATCAGCGCGACCACGCCGATCACGAGATAGATCAGACGCTGCATCACGCACCAGGCGCAGGGCGGCATGTCGAAGACGTGCTGGGAAACGAGGGCGATGCCCACGGCGCCGAAAGAGAAAAGGGCGATCAGGCGGAGCAGGCGTTCTGAGCGAGATGTCATTGTTGCGTTGAAATGGGTTGGACGAAGCCGGCGCGGCGGCCGGACATGCTTAGGCCTTCGGGACGGGAATTGGTTGCATGACCTGGGTCAGCACGCTCAGGAGCAGTTCCCGCGCGCCTTCCCAGAAAATCTGCACCCCCAGGCACAGCATGATGAACGCCGACAGCCGCATGAAGACCGCCGTGCCGTTGTCGCCCAGGCGATGCAGCATCTGCGCCGCAAAGCGCAGGCAGACGTAAAGCGTCAACGAAACGACGATGATGCCGGGAATGGAGCCCGCCAGCCGCACCAGGCTCCATGCGTGGTTCGTGTCCCGCAGCGAGACGCCCACCGTGATGGCGGCCGCAATGGAGCCAGGGCCGCAGCTGATGGGGAAGGTCAGCGGATAGAACGCGCGGGCCTTGGCCATCTCGGGCGTGAACGATTCGGCCATGCGCGCCACCCGTTCGGTGTCGGCATCCGGCGAATTCACCAGCCGCCAGGCGCTGGCGATCACCAGCATGCCGCCGCCTACGCGCACGATCGACAGCGAAATGCCGAAAAAGCTCAGGAGCACGTTGCCTGCCACCATGGCGACGATCAGCATCAGGCACACATTGATCGCAACCCGCTTGGCCAGCACCACCCGCGTGGCGGAGGACGCTCCCTCGGTCAGCGATAGAAAGATGGGGGCGATCGCGGGCGGATTCAGGAACGGCAGCAGGGTGGCCAGCGCGAAAAAAAAGCTGCCACCGAAAATGCGCAGATAGTCGTTGAGCTGCATGTGAGCAAGCATCGCCTGGCCGAAAACCCGGATTGTATGCGTTCCGGGCCGGGTCTGGCGATGCGGGCTCAGGCGGCGCGCTGCTGGGCCTCGTCGCCCGAAAGCGCGTCCAGAATGTCGCGCTCGAACTGCATCTGGCTGCGGGGGCGCGCCAGCGCGGATCCGTCCACGATGAACACGTCTTCCACGCGGTCGCCCAGCGTCATGATCTTGGCCATGAGCAGGTTGATCTCGTGGCGCGCAAAGACGCGCGCCAGGGCGTGCAGCAGCCCGGGGCGGTCGGTCGCCGTGACGGACAGCCGCCACGACGTGCTGCGTTCGTCCGGCTGGAGTTCGGCCTGGGGCATGACTGGAAACACGCGCGACACGCGCGACTGCCGGCCGCGCCCGTACCACCCGCCGCGGCCGGGCTGGGCCTGCGCGGCCGTCTGCGGATCTTTCAGGCGTTCGGCCAGTTCGTGTTCAACCAGCGTGGCCTGCGCACGCAGGTCGCTCGCGCCCTCGGGCAGCAGGACGATGAAGCTGTCCAGCGCCCAGCCATGGCGGGTCGTGTGAATGCGCGCATCCTGAATGGACAGGGACTTGGCATCGAAATAACCGCAGATCGCCACGAACAGGTCGGGGGCGTCGCGCGTGTAGACCATGATCTGCAGGCCTTCGCCCTGCTCGGTGGGGCGCGCCTTGACCACGGCTTTGGCGGGAGCGACCTGGTGGTACAGGTGGCGCGTGTGCCAGGCGATGTCAGAGGCGTCATGGCGCAGGAAATACGCCACGTCGAGCTGATTCCAGAAGGCTTCGCGCGCGTCGTCGCGCAGTCCGGCCAGCCGGGTCAGCCGCGCCGCTTCTTCCTTGCGCTCGGCCAGGACCGTGTGGGCGTCGGCATGGGCGCCGCCCAGCGCCGCCAGCGTCAGCTTGTACAGGTCTTCCAGCAGCTTGCCCTTCCAGGCGTTCCAGACCTTGGGGCTGGTGCCGCGGATATCTGCCACCGTCAGCAGATACAGCGCGGTCAGGTGGCGCTCGTCTTTGACCGTGGCGGCGAACGACTGCACGACCTCGGGGTCGGACAGGTCGCGCTTTTGCGCCACCGCCGACATCAACAGATGCTGGCGCACCAGAAATTCGACCAGCTTGGCGTCCTCCGGGTCCATGCCGTGCTCCGCGGCGAACTTGCGGACTTCGCGCGCGCCCAGTTCGGAATGGTCGCCGCCGCGGCCCTTGGCGATGTCGTGAAACAGCGCCGCCACATACAGCAGCCAGTGCCGGTCCAGGCCGGCGATCAGTTGGCTGGCCAGCGGGTACTCCTGCGCATGTTCGGGCATGGTGAAGCGGCGCAGATTGCGCACCACCGCCAGCGTGTGCTGGTCCACCGTATAGGCATGGAAGAGGTCGTGCTGCATCTGTCCGACGATGCGGCGGAATACCGGCAAATAGCGCGGCAGGATGTTCAGCATGGTCATGCGCCGCAATTCATGGACGATGCCGCGCGGCTGCTGCAGGATCTGCAGGAACAGCTTGCGATTGACCGGGTTGCGGCGGAACTGCGCGTCGATGCGGTGGCGCGAATGCCAGATGGCGCGCAGCGTGCGGGCCGACATGCCGGTCAGCTCGGGGTGCTGCTGCATCACCAGGAAGGCGCGCAGCAGCAGCGTGGGATTGCGCTCGAAGCCGTCGTCCCGAATGATGTCCAGGCGGTCGCGCAGGTTGCGGAAATCGTCGTCGATGTCGCGCGCGTCGCTGTCGGGGCGCGGGAACAGCCGTTCCTCGATGTTCTGCACCAGGATGCCGTTCAGTTGCGTCACCAGCCGCGCCGCCCAGTAGTAGCGCTGCATCAGCAGTTCGCTGCCCCGCCGAGTGGCGGTGGCGTGAATGCCGTAGACCTCGGCCAGCGCGGGCTGCAGATCGAACAGCACCCGGTCTTCGCGCCGGTTGGCCAGCAGGTGCAGTTCAATGCGCAGGCGCTTGAAGGCCTGCTCGGCCTTGCGCAGGTCGCGCGCCTCGGACGAGGTCAACAGGCCCGCCTGCGCCACCGAACGCCAGTTGTTGCCGAAACCGGCGGCGCGCGCCATCCACAGAATGACCTGCAGATCGCGCAGGCCACCCGGCGATTCCTTGCAATTGGGTTCCAGCGCGTACGGCGTGTCGTGGTAGCGCGCATGGCGCTGCTGCATTTCGACGCGCTTGGCCAGAAAGAACGCCTGCGGATCGAGCCGGGACTTGGTCGCCGCATCGAATTTGCGCATCAGCACGCGGCTGCCGGCCAGCCAGCGCGATTCCAGCAGCGCGGTCTCTACCGTGATGTCCGCGTCCGCCTCGCGCTCGCAGTCCTCGATGGTGCGCACGCTGTGGCCGGGCTCCAGTCCCAGATCCCACAGCGACGCCACCAGTTTTTCGATCGCGCTTTCTTCGTCGGGCGTCGGCGCGTGCGGCAGCAGGATCAGCAGGTCGACGTCGGAGTGGGGGTAGAGCTCGCCCCGGCCATAACCGCCCACGGCCGCCAGCGTGGCGCCAACCGGCAGCGGGCAATGTTTGACCAGATCCCGTAGCGCGACGTCCACGATGCGGCGCAGCTCGGTCAGCAGGATGTCCGGCCGTTCGTGTTCCCGGAACTGGGCCACCACGGCCCGCCGGGATTCCTGGATGCGTTCGCGCAGCTTGGTGAGGATTTCGGCGGTCATGGGTGGCTGCGGGTCTTCAGACGGCGGGGATGACGATGGGTTCGGTGATGAACGCGGGCGGCTGGGGCATGCCGGGCGAGAGGGTCAGGACCTCGTAGCCGGTTTCCGTCACGCAGACGGCGTGTTCCCATTGCGCGGACAGGCTGTGGTCGCGGGTGACGACCGTCCAGCCGTCAGCCAGTTGCCGGATCTCGCGGCGGCCGGCATTGATCATGGGCTCGATGGTGAACAGCATGCCGGTCACCAGCTTCACGCCCGAGCCGGGCTTGCCGTAATGCAGCACCTGCGGATCTTCATGGAAGCGCTCGCCGATGCCGTGGCCGCAGAATTCACGGACAACGGAGAAGCCATTCGATTCGGCGTGCTTCTGGATCGCGTTGCCGATGTCGCCCAGCGTGGCGCCGTTCTTGACCTGCTGGATGCCCTTCCACATGCACTCGAACGTGATGTCGGACAGGCGCCGGGACAGGATGGACTGTTCGCCCACCGCGTACATCCGGCTGGTGTCGCCGAACCAGCCATCCTTGATGATGGTGACGTCGATGTTCAATGAGTCCCCGTTTTTCAGGACCTTGTCGCCGGGAATGCCGTGGCAGACTTGGTGATTGACCGAGGTACAGATGGCGCCGGGGAAGGGCGGGTAGCCCGGGGGCGCATAGCCGACCGTGGCGGACTTCACCTTCAGTTCGTCGGTCAGGTATTCCAGGCACAGGCGGTCGAGTTCGCCCGTGGTGACCCCCGGCTTGACGTGCGGGGTGATGAAGTCGAGAACTTTGGCGGCGTCCTGGCAGGCGGCGCGCATTTTGGCCAGGTCGGCCGGATTGGTGATTGTGCCCATGGAAAGCTTGCGATGAGTCGCTTGAATGTCTGCTTGAAAGAATAGTAGAATTATAAGCTTCCCTAAAAATTTGGGGAGCAATCGGGTTACCGGCAAGAAGGGTCAGGGTGAAAACATCCGTCAGGGTGAGAACATCTTGGCCCCAAGCCAAACCCGGCGGGTGCTGGCCTTTGGGTCCAGAGCACATCCGGCAGGATTTCTCGTTTCGCGCGGTTCTTTTCTAGGATCCCGCGGCAAGCCCTGAAGTTTCACCGCAAGCGAAGGTTGTGGAGCGAATTCGGGCAGGCTGCTGGGCATAGGGAAAGCCAAGTGTTGCATGGAAATCCAGCTGGGCAGGCTGTGGGCATGACTGCCGGCATTGGCTGGGCGCGGTGTGCTTGCAAGCCCGGAAGTGTTTTCGAGCGGCGATGCAGGTTCGGTATGGGCGCTGGATTAAGTTCTTGGAATTGCGCTGAAAAGCGTGCGCTGAAAAGCGCATCCTGAAAGGGATCCTTAAGAACTGCCACAGTGGCCTGATGCGCGGGCTGGCCTTGCGGCCAAGTTTGCGAAGAACTGGATTTCGCCGCCAACAAAACAATTCCGGGTGCGTCTCGAAGAAACTTCCAGGAACTTCCTGGAGTGTCGGACAGACGCAATGCAAGTCTCTTGTCGTGTGGCGGCCGTCTGGGTTTATCGCGGCAGCGTAGTAGAAGTCGTTAAAGGCGAGCCGCTACAGGCAACGCGCCTGGAGCGTCGTAGTTATTGCGGCAGTGATCGGCCGGCCCGGTTAAAATCTTTGTCATCCCGCGTTTTGCGGGAAATCGCGCGCAACACCACCCAGGGTGTCAGCAGGATGCTGATGCAGGTGCGGCGCAAGAAACCAACCCTTGGAGAATTAAATGTCTTTGATGCGCGAAATGCTGGAAGCGGGTGTCCACTTTGGTCACCAGACCCGTTACTGGAACCCCAAGATGGCTCAGTACATCTTCGGTCACCGCAACAAGATTCACATCATCAACCTCGAAAAGACGGTTGATAAGTACCAGGAAGCCACCAAGTTCGTGAAGCAGCTGGCTGCTCGCGGCGGCAACATCCTGTTCGTCGGCACGAAGCGCGCCGCTCGCGAACTGGTCGCCACCGAAGCCGCACGTTGCGGCATGCCCTTCGTCGACGCCCGTTGGCTCGGCGGCATGCTGACCAACTTCAAGACGGTCAAGACCTCGGTCAAGCGCCTGAAGGACATGGAAGTCGTCGTCGCCGAAGGCGGCGCCGAGCGCATGATCAAGAAGGAAGGCCTGCTGTTCCAACGCGAACTGGACAAGCTGAACAAGTCGATCGGCGGCATCAAGGACATGAACGGTCTGCCCGATGCCATGTTCGTGATCGACGTCGGCTACCACAAGATCGCCATCGCCGAAGCCAAGACCCTGGGCATCCCCGTGGTCGCCGTGGTTGACACCAACCACTCGCCCGAAGGCATCGACTACGTCATCCCCGGCAACGACGACTCGGCCAAGGCCATCGCGCTGTACGCCAAGGGCATCGCCGACGCCGTCCTGGAAGGCCGCGAGCAAAACCTGAACGGTCTGGTCGAAGAACTGGGCGAAGGTCAGGAAGAGTTCGTCGAAGTTCAAGACAACCAGGCCTAAGCCGGTTGTCATGTCCGGCGGTTAAGGTCTGGAAGCGGTGCCAAGACTGGCCCGCTTCCGCCCCGCCGGCGCTGCGAAGCTGGGCTCCCATCTTCCAGGCCCGCCCAGTGCGGGCGTCCCATCGAATCAAATCACAGCCCCGGCCCGCCGGGGCGTGTCTTAGCAAAATTTGGAGCAAACATGGCTGAAATTACCGCTGCCCTGGTCAAGGAACTGCGCGAAAAGACTGACGCGCCCATGATGGAATGCAAGAAGGCCCTGACGGAAGCCGAAGGTGACCTGGCCCGCGCCGAGGAAATCCTGCGCGTCAAGCTGGGCAACAAGGCCAGCAAGGCTGCTGCCCGCGTCACGGCCGAAGGCCTGATCGGTCTGTTCATCTCCGCCGACGCCAAGCAAGGCGCCGTCATCGAAATCAACTGCGAAACCGACTTCGTCGCCAAGAACGACGACTTCGTCGGCTTCGTGAACAAGCTGGCCGAACTGGTCGCCACGCAGAACCCGGCCGACGTGGCCGCGCTGTCGGCGCTGCCGTACGGTGAAGGCACGGTCGAAACCACCCGTACCGCCCTGATCGGCAAGATCGGCGAAAACATCTCGATCCGCCGCTTCGAGCGCATCCAGACCGCCAACTCGCTGGCCAGCTACGTGCACGGCGGCAAGATCGGCGTGCTGGTGGAATACACCGGCGCCGAAGAAGTGGGCAAGGATCTGGCGATGCACATTGCCGCCACCAAGCCCAAGGCCCTGAACGCCGACGGCGTGAACCCGGCCGACATCGCCGCCGAGCGCTCGGTTGCCGAGCAGAAGGCTGCCGAATCCGGCAAGCCCGCCGACATCGTCGCCAAGATGGTGGAAGGCTCGGTCGTGAAGTTCCTGAAGGAAGTGACGCTGCTGTCGCAGCCGTTCGTCAAGAGCGACAAGCACACGGTCGAACAGCACCTGAAGGAAAAGGGCGCCTCGATCAGCAAGTTCGTGCTGTTCGTCGTCGGCGAAGGTATCGAGAAGAAGACCAGCGACTTTGCCGCTGAGGTTGCCGCTGCCGCCGCTGGCGCCGCCTGACCTCTAGGTAGTGCTTAAAGGCCGGCGCTAGATTAAATTCTAGTCCGGCCTTTTTCGCCGCATGGGCCCCAAAAGGCAGACGCCTATGGGGCAGCCAACCCGCCTCGCGGGGCGGCGCTGGGGGTCAACCCCATTCTTGTCTTACACTTTCGTCGGATTGTTCTTCGGGATATCACCTATGAGCAGCAGGGCATACAAACGGGTTCTTCTCAAACTTTCCGGCGAGGCGCTGATGGGCGACGATGCTTTCGGCATCAATCGCTCCACCATCGTCCGTATGACCGATGAGATCGCTGAAGTCGCCGCCGCAGGCGTCGAACTGGCCATCGTCATCGGCGGAGGCAACATCTTCCGTGGCGTCGCCCCGGGTGCGCAGGGCATGGACCGCGCCACCGCCGACTACATGGGCATGATGGCCACCATCATGAACGCGCTTGCGCTGCAGGACGCGCTCAAGCACAAGGGTATCGACACCCGGGTACAATCCGCGCTGAATATCGATCAGGTCGTCGAGCCCTACATCCGGCCGAAGGCTTTGCGCTACCTGGAAGAGGGCAAGGTCGTGATCTTCGCCGCGGGCACCGGCAATCCCTTCTTCACCACCGATACGGCTGCGGCACTGCGCGGCGCCGAAATCGGCGCGGAGATCGTGCTGAAGGCCACCAAGGTGGATGGCATCTACAGCGCGGATCCCAACAAGGATCCCACCGCGACGCGCTACGCGCGCATCAGCTTCGACGAGGCGATCGTCCGCCGTCTGGAAATCATGGACGCCACCGCCTTCGCGCTGTGCCGCGACCAGAAACTGCCGATCAAAGTGTTTTCGATCAATAAGTCCGGCGCGCTCAAGCGAGTCGTGAGCGGCGAGGACGAAGGCACGTTGGTACACGTTTAAAGAAAAGGAAATTCCATGAGCGCAGCAGAAATCCGCAAATCCGCCGATGCCAGAATGGCCAAGTCGCTTGATACGCTCAAGACCAACTTGGCCAAGATTCGCACGGGCCGCGCCCACACCGGCATCCTGGATCACGTGCAGGTCGAATACTACGGTTCGCCCGTGCCGGTTGGCCAGGTCGCCAACGTGAACCTGGTCGACGCCCGCACCATCAGCCTGCAGCCGTACGAAAAGCACATGGCCGGCCCGATCGAAAAGGCCATCCGTGAGTCGGACCTGGGTCTGAACCCCATCTCCATGGGCGACACGATCCGCGTGCCGATGCCCGCGCTGACCGAAGAGCGCCGCCGCGACCTGACCAAGGTCGTGCGCAGCGAAGGCGAAGACGCCAAGATCGCGGTGCGCAACCTGCGCCGCGAGGCCAACGAAGCGCTCAAGAAGCTGGTCAAGGACAAGGAAATCTCCGAGGACGACGAGCGTCGTTCGCAAGATGACGTCCAGAAGCTGACGGATCGCGCCGTCGCCGACATCGACAAGATGGTCGTCCAGAAAGAAGCCGAAATCATGACCGTATAATCCCAGCACGCCACGAGGCGCCGCATTGCGGCCCGCGTGGCGTCAGGATTTCGTTGCACATGCGCCGTCCCGTCCATTGCCTCGCGGTACTTCCTCGTAGCGATGGAAACGACGGCGCAGGTTTTTTCCCGTATTCGTCTTTTTCGCCGGTCCGCCGTGCGCAGTCCCCAAACTAATGGCAACCAGTTCGACTCAGGCGGTCCCCGACATCCGTGACATCCCCGAGCACGTCGCCATCATCATGGATGGCAACGGCCGCTGGGCGACGCGGCGTCTGCTGCCTCGCACCGCCGGGCATGCCAAGGGCGTGCAGGCGGTCCGGCGCGTGGTCGAGGCCTGCGGACGCGCGGGCGTGCGCTACCTGACGCTGTTCGCGTTCAGTTCCGAGAACTGGCGCCGTCCAGCCGAAGAGGTCTCGCTGCTGATGCGCCTGTTCGTGCAGGCCCTTGAACGAGAAGTCGGCAAGCTGCAGGAGCAGGGCGTGCGCCTGCACGTGATCGGCGACCTGAGCGCCTTCGAGCCGCGCCTGCGCGAGCTCATCGCCGCCGCTCAAGAACGTACCGCGCACAACGACCGGCTGCACCTGACCGTCGCCGCCAATTACGGCGGCCGCTGGGACATCCTGCAAGCCACCCGCGCCATGCTGGCGGCAGAGCCGGCCTTGGCGGCCAACCCCGAACGGGTGGACGAAGAGCGCCTTTCCAGGCATCTTTCCATGGCATGGGCCCCCGAGCCCGACCTGTTCATCCGCACGGGCGGCGAACAGCGCATTTCCAATTTCCTGATCTGGCAGATGGCGTACGCGGAGTTCTACTTCACGGACCGCTACTGGCCGGATTTTGGCGCCAATGAACTCACGGCCGCCTTTGATTGGTACCGCACGCGCGAGCGCCGCTTCGGCCGCACCAGCGCCCAAGTCAGCGAAGCCGCCGCAAAATAGGCGCATCGCGACGCGCGCGTCTTTCCAGGCTGCACAAGAGGAGACCGTCACATGCTGGGCCAGCGTATCGTTACCGCCGTTGTTTTGTTGGCCATTCTGGCCGCCGCCATGGCGAGCGCCAATCCGTGGTGGTTCGTCGCGTTGCTGGCCCTTGCGGCCGCTTGCGCCAACTGGGAGTGGCTGCGCCTGACGCTGCCCCAACCACCGACCCCCGTCATCTCCATCGGCGTTGCCGTGCTGCTGTTTGCCGGCATGCTTGTGCTGACGTCCGCCTGGTTGGCGGGCGACCGCAGCGGCGCCGGCGATCCGGGCTGGGTGCTGCGCTATCTGGTTCCTGCCGTCTCGGCCGTCTGGCTGTTCGGCGGCGTGGCCGCCGTGGTGCGCGGGCGTTCCGATGCGCCGCCGGCCAGCCTGGCCTGGTCGGTCTTCTCCGTGCCAGCGGCGTTTGCCGCCTGGGCGGTCCTGGCGCAAATGTACGTGGCGCGCGGCGCGGTGTTCGTCGTGTCCCTGCTGGCCCTCGTCTGGGTGGCCGATATTGCGGCATATTTTGCCGGCCGGGCATTCGGCAAGCGTAAACTGGCTCCGCGAGTCAGCCCGGGCAAGACTATTGAAGGCGCCGTTGCCGGCGTCCTCGGCGCGGTGGTGTGGATCGGGCTGTCCAGCCTGTGGGACGGCACTTTCGGCCATGCGCTCGTCGAACGCTGGACGTTCGGGCTGGCCTTGCCGATCGCCGCGGTGCTGGGCGTGCTGTCCATTGTGGGAGACCTGTTCGAGTCGCTGCTCAAGCGCCGCGCGGGCCGCAAGGATTCCAGCACGCTCCTGCCTGGTCACGGCGGCGTCTATGACCGCATCGATGCGATCCTGCCCGTCGCGCCGTTCGCGCTACTTTTGTCTGGAGTCTTGTTTTGACGGCTTTTCAACGTGTCGTCGTGCTGGGGTCGACTGGTTCGATCGGTGAAAGCACGCTGGACGTAATTGCTCGCCACCCGGAGCGGATGGCGGTTTACGCACTGTCGGCGCATAGCCGGATGCAACGGTTGGCCGAGCAGGCGCTGGCCAGCCGTGCCGCGGTCGTGGTGGTGCCCGACACCGCCGCCCGTCAAAAATTCATCGATGCGTGGCCAAGTGGCCAGCCAATGCCCGAGATCCGCGTCGGCGCACAGGCGCTGGCCGACACCGCCGCGGATCCCCAGTGCGACGCCGTGATGGCCGCCATCGTCGGGGCGGCGGGCCTGCCTTCGGCACTGGCCGCCGCGCGCGCCGGCAAGCGTGTGCTGCTGGCCAACAAAGAGGCGCTGGTCGCCGCCGGCACCCTGTTCATGCAGGCAATTCGCGACAACGGCGCCGAACTTCTGCCCATCGACAGCGAACACAACGCCATATTTCAGTGTCTGCCGCATCAGGGCCGCGCCGACGCGCCCCATCTTCCCGCGAAGGGTGTGCGGCGCCTGCTGCTGACCGCGTCGGGCGGCCCGTTCCGCGGGCGCGACCTCGAAGACCTGCACGACGTCACCCCCGAGCAAGCCTGCGCCCATCCCAACTGGAGCATGGGCCGCAAGATCTCCGTCGATTCGGCCACCATGCTGAACAAGGGCCTGGAAGTCATCGAAGCCCACTGGCTGTTCGCAATGCCCGCCGATCGGATCGACGTGGTGGTGCACCCGCAGAGCGTCGTGCATTCGATGGTCGAATACGACGACGGCTCCGTCCTTGCGCAGTTGGGCCAGCCCGACATGCGCACGCCCATTGCTTACGGCCTCGGCTTTCCTGACCGCATCGAAAGTGGCGTCGGGCCGCTGGACCTGACCCGGCATGGCCGTCTCGACTTCGAAAAACCGGATCTGACCCGGTTTCCGTGTCTGGCCCATTCCTTCACCGCGATGCGGGCGGGGCAGGGCGCGTGCGTGGCGCTCAATGCCGCCAACGAGGTCGCGGTCGAGGGCTTTCTGGACGGCCGGCTGGCCTACACCTGGATCCCGCGAGTCATCGAGGCCGCGCTCGAGTGGCAAGCACGGCAGCCATCTGTTACCCTCAGCAGTCTTGACGACGTACTTTCGCTTGACGCCGAGGCGCGCGCATTTGCGGGCAACCTCGGACTGGCCTGATAGCGGGCCGCGCCTGCCTCTGATTTCCTAGATTCCGACCCCATGCTTTTCACCCTGCTGGCCTTTGCCGTAGCGCTTGGCTCACTGATCATTTTCCATGAGCTCGGGCACTATTGGGTCGCCCGCCTCTGCGGCGTGAAGGTCTTGCGTTTCTCGGTGGGCTTTGGCAAGGTCATCCTGCGCCGCACCGACCGGCACGGCACCGAATGGGCCGTTTCCGCGCTGCCGCTTGGCGGTTACGTCAAGATGCTGGACGATGCGCCGCCCGGTGCCTCGCCCGCGGTTGCGGCTTCCGCGTTCAATACCAAGCCGGTGGGCCAGCGCATCGCCATCGTGGCGGCGGGTCCCATCTTCAACCTGATTCTCGCGGTGTTCCTGTATGCGAGCCTGAACATGGCCGGCACCGAGGAACCCGTCGCCATTATCGCGCCGCCCGCGGCCGAGACCCCCGCCGCCCGCGCCGGCCTGCTGGCCGGTGATCGCATCCTGGCCATCGACGGCGCGGAAGTCGCTTCCTGGTCCGACGCCCGCTGGCGCCTGATGGACGTCATGTCCACCGGCGGCCGCGCCAGCATCGAGGTCAGCACCCCATCCGGCGCAGTCCAGCGGCGCGAACTCGACCTTCCCCCCAACACGATGGACCCGGCCGACGGCGATCCGCTCGCCGCCGCGGGTGTGCGTCTGGCCCAACCCAAGCCGGCAGTGCGCGCCGTGATCGATGGCGGCGAAGGGCAGGCCGCTGGCCTGCGCGCCGGCGATCTGGTCGTGGCCGTGAATGGCCAACCGGCGCCCGATACAGGCGCCCTCGTCAAGCAGATCCAGGAAAGCGCCGGCAAGCCGCTTGCCCTGACCGTCGTACGCGACGGCGCCAACGTCACCCTGAACGTCACGCCGCGTCCCGAAGTCGTCAATGGCCAGGAGATCGGCCGCGTTGGCGTGCAGTTGGGCGGCAACGTGCCCATGGTGACGGTGCGCTATGGCGTCTTTGACAGCCTGTGGCGCGGCGCGGTCCGCACCTGGGACACCGCTTGGTTCTCGCTGCGCATGATGGGCCGCATGGTGACGGGCGACGTGTCGTGGCGCAATGTCAGCGGTCCGGTCACCATCGCCGACTACGCCGGCCAGACCGCCCGGATCGGCATTGTTGCGTATATCGCCTATATCGCATTGATCAGTATCAGCCTGGGCGTTTTAAATTTGCTTCCCATTCCTATGCTGGATGGTGGCCATCTGCTGTACTATCTCGTCGAAATTGTGCGGGGTAGCCCCCCGCCTGCGAAATGGATCGACATCGGACAACGCGCCGGCATAGGTATATTGGCAAGCCTTATGGGGCTTGCGCTGTTCAACGATTTCACGCGTTTGTTCACTTGAACGCGATTTAGCATAAAATCCCCCGCCATTTGCACGACCGAGGATACTCAAGGATGTCTTTTCGCCGGATGTTTCAACACAAAAAGGGTCTACTGCCGGGTCTCGTTGCCGCGTTGATGTTGCCGGCCTTGGCCCACGCCTTCGAACCCTTTGTCGTGCGGGATATCCGCGTAGAGGGTATTCAACGAACCGACGCCGGCACCGTCTTTGGTTATCTTCCCGTCAAGGTCGGCGAGAAATTCACCGAAGAAGAAGCCACGGAAGCCATTCGCCGTTTGTATGGCACGGGCTTTTTCACCGACGTTCAGATCCAGACGGACAATAATGTCGTCGTCGTGGTCGTCCAGGAACGCCCGACCATCGCCTCCGTCAATTTCAACGGCATGCGCGAGTTCGATTCCAAGGCAATCACCACCTCGCTGGGCCAGGTCGGTTTTGCGGAAGGCCGCATTTTCGACCGCTCCATGCTCGAGCGCGCCGAATACGAACTGAAGCAGCAGTATTTGTCCAAGGGCAAGTACGGCGTCGAAGTCACCTCCACCGTCACGCCGCTGCCGCGCAACCGCGTTGGCGTCAGCTTCGACGTGTTTGAAGGTTCGGTCGCCCGCATCCAGGAAATCCGTTTTGTCGGCAACAAGGCCTTTTCCGAAAGCGACCTGCTGGACGAATTCAAGCTCACCACCCCGGGCTGGCTGACCTGGTACACGGATACCGACAAGTACTCGCGCGAAAAGCTCGAAGGCGACCTCGAACGCCTGCGTTCGTTCTACCTGGACCAGGGTTACCTGGAGTTCTCGGTCGAACCGCCGCAAGTCACCATTTCGCCGGACCGCCAGGACATCCGCATCACGATCACCGTTCACGAGGGCGAGCCCTACAAGGTGCGCAGCGTGAAGCTGGCCGGCAACCTGCTGGGCCTGGACAAGGAAATCAACGATCTGGTGCAGATCAAGGCTGGCGAGACGTTCTCGGCCGCCAAGACCAACGATTCCGCCAAGGCGATCACCGACTACCTGGGTGAATTGGGCTACGCATTTGCCAACGTCAACCCGAACCCGCAGCTCGACCGTGCCAAGCACGAAGCCGACCTGACGTTCTACGTCGATCCGAGCCGCCGCGTGTATGTACGCCGCATCCAGATCGGCGGCAACACGCGTACCCGCGACGAAGTCGTGCGCCGCGAAATGCGCCAGCAGGAAGCCGCCTGGTACGACGCCGGCGACATCAAGACCTCGCGCGACCGCGTCGATCGCCTGGGCTACTTCAGCGATGTCAACGTCAAGACCGATCCGGTCCCGGGCTCTCCCGACCAGGTCGACGTCAACGTCGACGTGAAGGAAAAGCCCACCGGCATGATCAACCTGGGCGTGGGCTACGGCTCGTCGGAAAAGGCCATTCTGTCGGCCGGCATCAGCGAAGACAACGTCTTCGGCAGCGGCACCAACCTGACGCTGCAACTGAACACCAGCAAGACGAACCGCGCCGTGGTGCTGTCGCACACCGACCCGTACTGGACCAAGGACGGCATCAGCCGCACCACGTCCGCGTACTACCGCGTGACCGAGCCCTGGAACAACAACGACGGTGATTACCGCGTCAAGGCCTTGGGCCTGGGCATGAACTTCGGTATCCCGATCTCGGAGTACGACCGCATCTTCCTGGGCGGCAACTTCGAACGCAACCAGATCGACCTGTACAACAACTCGCCGGCGGCTTACGAAAGTTTCGTCGACCAATACGGCGATGCGACCAATTCGGTGATTCTGAGCGCTGGCTGGTCCAAGGACACGCGTGACAGCGCTCTGGCGCCGACCAAGGGTTCGTACACGCGCCTGAAGGCCGACTTGTCGACCATCGACCTGCAATACACGATGCTGACGGCGCAACAGCAGTATTACGTGCCGCTGGGCGGCTCGTACACGCTGGCGCTCAATGGCATGGTCGATTGGGGCCAGAGCTACGGCAACAAGGATTACCCGGTCATCAAGAACGTCTATGCTGGCGGTATTGGCACCGTCCGCGGTTACGAGGGCTCGTCGCTGGGTCCGCGCGACGTCAAGACGGGCGACTACCTGGGCGGCACGCGCCGCATCGTGGCCAACGCCCAGCTCTACCTGCCGTTCCCGGGCGCCTCGAAGGACCGCACGCTGCGCTGGTTCATCTTCAGCGACGCGGGTCAGGTGTCGGCCGGCAGCGGCCTGAGCTGCACCCGCGGCCGCGACAACACCGAGATCGAGGATCCGTGCGGCTGGCGTTTCTCGGCGGGCGTGGGCCTGTCGTGGCAGTCGCCGATGGGCCCGCTGCAGTTGTCTTATGCGCGGCCGCTCAATTCCAAGCCGGGCGACGACAAGCAAAGCTTCCAGTTCCAGATCGGGACCGGATTCTAAGCAAGGCGTTACTCTTGAAAACAAGGGCAGGGCCGACCGGCCCAGCGTCCTTGCTGTTTAGTGGCACAATACACACTTTGGCTTTGCCTTACTGGAAGGTGAGATTTTCATGATGTCTGATTTCGCACTTAAATCATCGAAGACGCTGGGCGCGAAGCGCCGTGGCAAGCTGGGCGGCTCCATTGCCCTGGTGGGTGCGCTCATTCTCGGTTCGGCTGCCGCGATTCCCGCGCAAGCTCAAGGCACCAAGATCGGTTTCGTCAATACCGAACGCATCCTGCGCGAATCGGGTCCGGCCAAGACTGCGCAAAGCAAAATCGAAGCCGAATTCAAGAAGCGCGACGACGAACTTCAACGCCTGAACAACAGCCTGCGCTCGCAAGCCGAGAAGTTCGACAAGGACGCACCCGTCCTGTCCGAATCCGACCGCGTCAAGCGCCAGCGCGATCTGGCCAACCTGGACACCGACCTGCAGCGCAAGCGCCGCGAATTCCAGGAAGACTTCAATCGTCGCCGCAACGAAGAATTCTCGGGCATCGTGTCCAAGGCCAATGACGCCATCAAGCGCATCGCTGAACAAGAAAACTACGACCTGATCATCCAGGACGCAGTGACGGTCAACCCCCGCATCGACATCACCGACAAGGTGATTCAGAGCCTGGGCAAGTAAGCGATACCCGTCTAGTCATGCCGGTTTTACTGGATCTTGCCCGCGCGCCGACACTCGAAGCAATGTTGAGCGCCGCCAATACCCAGGGTATCGACTGGCGTATCAGTGCGGTTCCCGGCGCAGACCCCATGCGGGTCTGCGGCATCGGGACCTTGTCTTCGGCCGGTCCTCAGGAAATCTCTTTCCTGTCCAATCCCCGCTATCAAAGCCAGCTTGGCGCAACCGGAGCAGGGGCGGTCATCGTCTCTCCCGACGTCGCCGAAGCCCTTGAAGCCCAGGGTAGCGACCGGCCGCGGTTCGCATTGGTCGTCTGCAAGCATCCCTACCTGCTTTTCGCGCGCGTCGCGCAGTGGTTCGACACTGCCCGCAGACCCGCCTTGCCCGCTGAAACCCATCCCTCCGCCGTGATCGCGCCCGACGCCATCATCGAAGAGGGCGTGCGCATCGGCCCCAATTGCGTCGTCGAATCCGGCGCGCGGATCGGGCGCGGCACGGTGCTGGGTCCCGGCTGCGTCATCGGCGCCGGATCGACCATCGGGCCGGACGGGCGTCTGCATGCAAACGTCACGCTGTACGAAGGCGTCAAGATCGGCGCCCGGGTCATCCTGCATAGCGGATCGGTGCTCGGCGCCGACGGCTTCGGCTTCGCGCCGGATCCTTCGCTGGGCAAGGGCGCCTGGGGCAAGATTCCGCAGTTTGGCGGCGTGTCCCTTGGCGACGACGTCGAAATCGGCGCCAACACGACCGTCGACCGGGGCGCACTCGAAGACACCGTCCTGGCGGACGGCGTGAAGCTCGACAACCAGATCATGGTTGGCCACAACTGCCGCATCGGCGCGCACACCGCGATGGCGGCATGCGTCGGCGTGGCGGGGTCCACCACCATCGGCGAACGCTGCACCATTGGCGGCGCCGCAATGCTTTCGGGCCACCTGGTGCTGGGCGATGACGTGCACATCTCGGGCGGCACGGCAGTGACGTCCAATATTTCCAAGCCTGGCCGCTACACCGGGGTCTTCCCGTACGCGGAACATGGCGAATGGCAGCGCAACGCCGCCGTGATACAACAGTTGGCGCAATTGCGCCGCCGCTTGCGCACGCTGGAAAAGGACTAGGGCGCGTTCGCCGCCCTGGCGCGCGCGCGCCGCCACCTTATTTAATTTCGCAGGAACGCAGAGAAAAATGGAACTCGACATCAAGGGGATCATGGAGAGGCTGCCGCATCGCTACCCGATGCTGCTGATTGACCGTGTTGTGGAAATGGTGCCTGGCAAGTCCATCGTCGCCATCAAGAACGTCTCGATCAACGAGCCGTTTTTCAACGGTCACTTTCCTCACCATCCGGTGATGCCGGGCGTGCTCATCGTTGAAGCCATGGCCCAGGCCTCGGCGCTGTTCTCCTTCACGGACGAGAACGGTGGCCTCAAGTGCGACGGCGCCAAGACCGCCTATTATCTGGTCGGTATCGACGGCGCGCGCTTCCGCCGCCCCGTCGTCCCGGGTGACCAACTGCGCATCGAGGTCGAAGCTGAACGCCTGAGCCGCAGCATCTGTAAGTATCAAGCTCGCGCGACGGTCGATGGCCAGGAAGTGGCGTCGGCCAAGCTGATGTGCGCGATTCGCAGCCTGGAAGAGTAAATGGCAGGAAACATCCATCCCACCGCTGTTGTCGATCCGGCGGCAAAAATCGACCCGACCGCGGTCATCGGCCCGTTCGCAGTGGTGGGGCCCGATGTGACCGTCGGTGCGGGGACCGAGATCGGCCCGTACTGCATGGTCGACGGTGTGACCACGATCGGTCGCGACAACCGTTTCTACCGCTATTGCTCCATTGGCGGGATGCCGCAGGACAAGAAGTACGCGGGTGAGCCCACCCGCCTGACCATCGGCGACCGCAACACGGTCCGCGAATTCGTCACGCTGAACACCGGCACGACGCAGGATGGCGGCGAAACGACGCTGGGGGACGACAACTGGATCATGGCCTACGTTCACGTGGCCCATGACTGCCACATCGGCAGCCACACGATCCTGGCCAATTCGGTGCAGCTTGGCGGCCACGTCCACGTGGGCGACTGGGCGATCATCGGCGGCCTGACCGGCGTGCACCAGTTCTCGCGCGTGGGCGCGCACACCATGACGGGCGGCAACAGCTCCCTCATGCAGGACACCCCGCCGTTCGTGCTGGCCGCCGGCAATCCGTGCCGCCCGGTGGGCGTCAACGTCGAGGGCCTGAAGCGCCGCGGCTTTTCCGCAGCTTCCATTTCGGCCCTGCGCGAAGCCTACAAGATCATTTACCGCCGTGGCTTGTCCCTGGATGCGGCGCGTGCCGAATTGCGCGAGCGCCAGCAGGCCACCCCGGAAGCCGCGGAACACCTGCAGATGCTGCTGGATTTCCTGGACGTCGCCTCCCGCGGCATCATCCGCCCATGAGTACTCGGATCGGCATGGTGGCCGGCGAGCCTTCGGGCGACTTGCTGGCCGGTCGCATCATTGCCGGTCTGCAAGCGCGCGACAACGGCGTGCTTTGCCAGGGCATTGGCGGGCCGCAGATGCAGGCCCGCGACTTTGAGGCCTGGCACCCGATGCACGCGCTGACCGTCTTCGGCTACGTGGATGCGCTCAAGCGCCTGCCCAGCCTGCTGGCCACGTACCGCGACGTCAAGCGCCGCTGGCTGGCCGAGCCCCCCTCGGTATTCGTCGGCATCGACGCGCCCGACTTCAACCTGCGGCTGGAGCACCAGTTGCGGCAGGCGGGTACGCCGACGGTGCACTTCGTCGGCCCCTCTATCTGGGCGTGGCGCTACGAACGCATTCACAAGATCCGCGAATCGGTATCGCACATGCTGGTGCTGTTTCCGTTCGAGGAAGAGATCTACCGCAAGGAAGGCATTCCGGTCACGTACGTGGGCCATCCGCTGGCTGGCGCTGTGCCCATGCAGCCGGACCGCGCGGCTGCCCGCGAGCGCCTGGGCATCGACCAGAACGCCCGCGTGCTGGCGATCCTGCCCGGCAGCCGTTCGTCCGAGATCCGCCTGCTGGCGCCGCGCTTCCTGCAGGCGGCGCAGCAATTGCTGAAGAAGGATCCGGCCCTGCAGTGCATCGTGCCCATGGTCAACGACCAGCGGCGTGCGGAGTTCCTGGAAATTCTGGCGCAGCACCCGGTGCCCGGGTTGCGCTGCGTCACCGCGAACGACCTGCACGGCGAGGGCGGCGACCGCAAGGCGCCCGTGGCCTGGTCCGTCATGGAAGCCGCCACGGCGGTCCTGGTTGCCAGCGGCACCGCCACGCTCGAGACGGCGCTGTTCAAGCGGCCCATGGTCATTTCGTACGTGTTGTCGCCGTGGATGCGGCGCATCATGTCCTGGAAGTCCGGCCAGCAGCGCCCGTATCTGCCGTGGGTGGGCCTGCCCAACGTGCTGCTGCGCGATTTCGTGGTTCCCGAGCTTTTGCAGGACGACGCGACGCCCGATAAACTGGCCGAAGCGACCTGGCAGGCGTTGACCGACGACGCGCTGATCGCTCGCGTGGAGGCCCGATTCACCGCCATGCACCAAGACCTGTTGCGCGATACGCCGGCGCTGGCCGCGCAGGCGATCCTGGAGGTGGCCGATGGAGCAGCCTGAGCTTTTCGTGGCGCCCGAACAGCCCGCGTTGCTGACGGCGGGCGTTGACGAGGCCGGCCGCGGCCCGCTGGCAGGCGAGGTCTACGCCGCCGCCGTCATCCTGGATCCGGCGCGCTTCATCGACGGCTTGGCCGATTCCAAGGTCCTGACCGCGGTCCGCCGCGAGGAACTGGCGCTGCAGATCAAGGAGCAGGCGCTTGCCTGGTGCATCGCCAGCGCCACGGTCGCGGAAATCGACAGCCTGAACATCCTGCGCGCCACCATGCTGGCCATGCAGCGCGCGGTGCAGGGCCTGGCCACCGCGCCGCAAGTGGCCCTGGTGGACGGCAATCAGGCGCCCAAGCTGCGCTGCACCGTGCAGACCGTCATCAAGGGTGACGCGCTCGTCCCCGCGATCTCTGCCGCCTCCATTCTTGCCAAGACCGCCCGCGATGCGGATCTGCTGCGCCTGCATACGCTGTATCCGCAGTACGCGTTCGATCAGCACAAGGGCTACGGCACGGCGCTGCATCTGCAACGGCTGCGCGAGCACGGCCCGTGCGCCGAACACCGCCGCAGCTTCGCGCCCATCAAGGCCTTCGGCCTGGTTTCATGAAGCACATCAGTTCCCGGGACAACCCGGCGGTCAAGGCGCTGGTCAAGCTGGCCGGCACGGCCGGCAAGCGCGGCGCGCCGGTGCTGCTTGACGGCGTGCACCTATGCCAGGCCTGGTTACAGCACTTCGGCGCGCCCGATCGGGCGATCTTCGACGTGGAGCGGCTGTCTCAGCCTGACATCGCAGCGCTTGCCGCAGCCGTCCCCGACGATGTCAGCCTCGCATTGGATGCGCGGCTCATGCACGCGGTAGCCGCAGTGGAAAGCGGGCAGGGCGTCGCCTTCCTGGTCACGCCGCCCGTTCCGGCACTGCCTGAGCAGGTGGATGACACCTGTGTCCTGTTTGACCGCATCCAGGATCCCGGCAACGTGGGTACGCTGTTGCGCACGTGCGCCGCGGCGGGCATCAAGCGCGTGTTCCTGGCCACGGGGACGGCGGCGGCCTGGTCTCCCAAGGTGCTGCGCAGCGGACAGGGCGCGCATTTTGCCCTGGACATCCACGAACACGCCGATCTCGAGGCCTTGCTGCCCCGTTTGCGCGTGCCGCTGGTGGCGACCGCCCTGGACGGTTCGCGCGACCTGTTCTCGGACCGGTTGCCTGAACAATGCGCATGGGTTTTCGGCCACGAAGGCCAGGGCGTGGCGCCCGCGCTGTTGGCGGCTGCCAGCCTGAAGGTGCGGATACCGCACGACGCCAAGGCCGTGGAGTCGCTGAATGTCGGGGCCGCCGCCGCGATCTGCCTCTTCGAGCAGCGCCGGCAGGCAAGTGTGCGCCACCCCGCCTGATTCCCCGCAGGACCCCCCGCTTTTCCGCCGATTGAAGGGTGATCCATCCTCTTATACTGCCGCGCTCGTGCAACACGGGGCCGCGCCGAGGATGGACGCTGCCCGCCTATCTGAAACCCGGGGAGGGGATACGTGAAGAACTGGATCAAACTCAGCTTGGCAGCGCTCGGCGCTGCAACTTTGCTGGCGGGCTGCGCCGGACCGCGCTACGCCGACGTGTCCGCAAAGATCTCCGCGCTGGAACCGGGCGAAGGACGGATCTATTTCTACCAGCCCAAAACGGCCAATGGTGGCAAGGTCGGGCATCCGGCGATCCTGGTGGACAACGTCCGCGTCGGAAAATCCAAGGCGGGCCACTTCTTTTTTGTGGATCGCCAAGCCGGCACGCTCGACGTGATCACGGCGACCGACCGCAAGGAACGCAAAGACCCGCTGGTGGTGCCGCTTGCGGCGGGACAGACCCAGTACGTGAGGGTCGACATCGACGGCGGGAAGCAGGTTCTGCGCCTGGAACCCTTTGCCGAGACGGCGCAACAGGCCTGGTCCGAACTGCGGTATTGGGGCGCCAGCCGCCGCGATCGCGAGCCGCTGCGGTATTGATCAGATGACACGTTTTGTAGATTTCTGACGCACCCCTATACTTACGCACTTCGTTCGTAGCCGGGGTAACCATGGTCTCGTCGGTAGTTCCGAAAGTCGCGGGCCTGGCCCGCGTTGGCAAGATTGCAGCGTTGGCCGTTGCGGGGATGCTGTCTTTGAGCGCCTGCATGTCCGTTTCCACGCAAAAGGTCAGCCTTGTTCCCGTGGCGGCTTCGGAGCCGGCCAGCGTGATCCAGTTGTCACGCATGGTCAGTGCCCAACTGCCGAATGACAGCGTCGTCAGCCTGCCTGCGGCATCGCAATGGCAACGCGTAGGCGCCTTGGTGCAAGGCGATGTCTACCGTTCACTCGGCGGGCTGTTCACGATCCAGACCCGGCGCCAGGGCGAGGCCTACCTCGTGGCGTCTTCCGGAAAGCTTGTCGGCTTCTACTTGCCTGGCGAAACGGCTTATATGCCGCTCAACCGTCCCGTCACCTTGCCCGTGGAAATGCGTCAATGAAGATCTGGCTGAAACTGGCGGCGACGGCCGCGACGGTGGTTGCGCTGGCCGGCTGTGCCGGCGCTCAGTACCAATCCTTGCAGGGACGCATGCCGCCCGTCGCGCAAGGCAACGGGCGCATTTACTTCTATCAACCCCAGACCTCGCCGGTGGCATCGGCGCAGCAGAAGCTGCGCGTGAACCGGGACGTCGTCGGCCGCAACAAGCCGGGCAGCTTCTTCTTCGTGGACCGTCCGGCGGGCAATTACGTCGTGACCAACCTGTACTGGACGGGCGATGGGGTCAGCTTCAAGCTCGATCCCGGCCAGACCCGCTACGTGCGCATCACGGCCGAGTCGCTGGGCAGCACTGGCGCGGTGGGCAAGCTGTCCATGGAACTGGTGGATCCCCCGGAAGTCGCCGAGACCGAGCTCCTGAAGATGCGCTATTGGGGCGCGGCTTCGTCCGAGCAGATTCCTGGCTTGCGCTAGGTCCGAACAGCAAAGAAACAACAGAGAGCTTCTATGACCCGCAGCATCAAGATGATCGCCGCCGCCGCGCTGGGCGCCGCCCTGTTGGCCGGTTGCGGCGGTCCCCGCTACAAGGACGTGGCGGGCACCATCCCGATCATGGTCCCGGACACGGGCCGCATCTATTTTTATCAGCCGCCGGCGCCGATTGGCGTGGTGTCGAATCAGCCGTATCTGCGCGTCAATGGCGTGAAGGTCGGCCGGTCCAAGCCCGGCAGTTTCTTCTACGTGAACCGCCCCGCAGGCAAGTATGAGATCGATACGCTGCGCGATGGCGAGTCCCTGACGTTCGATTTGGCTCCGGGACAGACGCGCTACGTGCGCCTGAGCATCGAAGGCGCCACCGGAAACAGCGCCAGTGTGGGCCGGCAGGACATGCGCCTGGAAGCGTCCGAAGCGGTGGCTCAGCAAGAAATGTCGCCGCTGAAATATTGGGGCGCGGGATCGCGCGAACGCGTGAAGCTGCGTCCCTGATTTTTTCGCTGCGGCAAGCAGGGCGCGCCTTGGCGCGCCCTTTTTTTATCCGCGATCCAGCCCGACTTCCTGCAGCACGGTGGTCGCGATCTCTTCGATCGACTTGGTCGTGCTGGACAGCCACGAAATGCCCTCGCGGCGCATCATGCGTTCGGCCTCTGCCACTTCGTAGCGGCATTGCTCCAGTTGCGCGTAGCGGCTGTTGGGGCGGCGCTCGTTGCGCACCTCGGCCAGACGTTCCGGCTGGATCGACAGGCCGAACAGCTTGGCGCGGTGCGGCGCGATGGTGGAGGGCAGGGTGCCGCGTTCGAAATCGTCCGGCGTCAGCGGGAAGTTGGCGGCTTTGATGGCGTACTGCATGGCCAGGTACAGGCTGGTGGGCGTCTTGCCGCAGCGCGAGACCCCGACGAGGATCACGTCGGCCTGATCCAGCTGGTTCACGAACTGGCCGTCGTCATGCGCCAGGCTGAAGTTGATGGCGTCGATCCGGTTCCGATATTTTTCGGAGTTGGCCTGCATGTGCGAGCGGCCAATGGAATGGCTGGACTTCAACCCCAGCGCCTGTTCGATGTGGCTGACAAACGTGCCGAACAGATCCAGGAAAATTCCGTTCGCCTGTCGAACACGAGACAGGATTTCCGGGTTGACCAACGTGCTGAACACAATGGGTGGAACGCCCGCGTCCTGGGCGCTCCGGTCAATCCGCATGGCGACCTCCGCAGCCTTTTCGAGTGTGTCCACGAAGGGCAGGCGGATGGGCTTGAAATTGACCTCCTCAAACTGCGAAAGCACAGACTGGCTGAACGTCTCCGCGGTGATGCCGGTACTGTCGGAAACGATGTAAACCGTGCGTACGATAGGGGTAGATGTCATGTGTAAAAAATTCCAACCAGGCAGATGGCCGGACGTACTCCACCGAGTACAATCAGGCCCCTATAAGTCACCCCAAGGGCGGTCCAAGGCCAGTTTGGTCAGCGTCTGAAAACGTGTCTGCAAAGCCCGGAAAACGCGGTTTTTCCGGCGGCAAAAACAGCACGATTCAGCCATTGACCAAACTCGCTTTCATTCCATTGTAAAAGGTGACTTCAATGTCGTATGTTGTTTTGTTCGAGCAGCTCCGCATGACGGATGTGGACTCGGTAGGAGGCAAGAACGCATCTCTTGGCGAAATGATCAGCCAGCTGTCTGGCGCGGGCGTCCGCGTGCCGGGCGGCTTTGCCACGACCGCTGACGCCTTCCGCGATTTCCTGAAGGCCTCTGGCCTGGACAAGCGGATCGCTGAACGGCTGACCACGCTGAACCCCGAAGACGTGCGCGAGCTGGCCACCGCCGGCGCGCAGATTCGCCAATGGATCGTCGACGCGCCGTTCTCGCCTGAGTTCGAAGCGCAGATCCGCGAAGCCTTTGCCAAGCTCGACGCTGACGGCAAGGGCTCGTTTGCCGTGCGCTCCTCCGCCACCGCCGAAGACCTGCCCGACGCCTCGTTCGCCGGCCAGCAGGAAACCTTCCTGAACGTCGTGGGCATCGACGACGTGCTGGACAAGATCCGCCACGTGTTCGCGTCGCTGTACAACGACCGCGCCATTTCCTATCGCGTGCACAAGGGCTACGCCCACGCCGACGTCGCCTTGTCGGCCGGCATCCAGCGCATGGTGCGTTCCGACAAGGGCAGCGCCGGCGTCATGTTCACCATCGACACCGAATCGGGCTTCCAGGACGTGGTGTTCATCACGTCGTCGTACGGCCTGGGCGAAACCGTCGTGCAGGGCGCCGTCAACCCTGACGAGTTCTACGTCTTCAAGCCCACCCTGGAACAGGGCCACTATCCCATCGTCGGCCGCCGCATTGGCTCCAAGCTGATCAAGATGGAGTTCGATCCCGAGCGCCCCGAAGGCCGTGCCGTGCGCACGGTGGACGTGCCGGTGTCCGAGCGCAACCGCTACTCGCTGACCGACGACGAAGTCAACGAACTGGCCCGCTACGCCGTCATCATCGAAAAGCACTACCAGCGTCCGATGGACATCGAGTGGGGCCGTGATGGCGTTGACGGCAAGATCTACATCCTGCAGGCGCGTCCGGAAACCGTGAAGTCGCAGCAGGGCGCCAACGACGTGCAGCAGCGCTACCGCCTGAAGGCGACGGGCCAGGTCCTGATCACCGGCCGTGCAATCGGCCAGAAGATCGGTTCGGGCCCGGTGCGCGTGGTGGGCGACATCTCCGACATGGACAAGGTCCAGCCGGGCGACGTCCTGGTCACCGACATGACGGATCCCAACTGGGAGCCCGTGATGAAGCGTGCTTCGGCCATCGTGACGAACCGCGGCGGCCGTACGTGCCACGCCGCCATCATCGCGCGTGAGCTGGGCATTCCGGCGGTGGTGGGCTGCGGCAACGCGACCGACCTCCTGAAGGAAGGCCAGGCCGTGACCGTGTCGTGCGCCGAAGGCGACGAAGGCCGCATCTATGACGGCTTGATCGAGACCGAGGTCGAGGAAGTGCGCCGCGGCGACATGCCCGCCATCGATCTGAAGATCATGATGAACGTCGGCAACCCGCAACTGGCGTTCGACTTCGCCCAGATTCCCAACGGCGGCGTCGGCCTGGCTCGCCTGGAATTCATCATCAACAACAACATCGGCATCCACCCGAAGGCGGTCCTGGACTACCCGAACGTGGACGGCGAACTGAAGAAGGCCGTGGAATCGGCCGCTCGTGGCCATGCCAGCCCGCGCGCCTTCTTCGTCGAGAAGATGGCCGAAGGCGTGGCGACCATCGCCGCCGCCTTCTATCCGAAGCCGGTCATCGTGCGCATGTCGGACTTCAAGTCCAACGAATACCGCAAGCTGGTCGGCGGCTCGCGCTACGAGCCCGAGGAAGAGAACCCCATGCTGGGCTTCCGCGGCGCATCGCGCTACATCGCCGAAGACTTCGCCGAATGCTTCCGCATGGAATGCGAAGCGCTGAAGAAGGTGCGCGATGAAATGGGCCTGACCAACGTCGAGATCATGGTGCCGTTCGTGCGCACGGTGGGTCAGGCGGAAAAGGTCGTGAACCTGCTCGCCAAGCACGGCCTGGCGCGCGGCGAGAACGGCCTGAAGCTGATCATGATGTGCGAGGTTCCGTCCAACGCCATCCTGGCCGACGAGTTCCTGCAGTATTTCGACGGCTTCTCGATCGGCTCGAATGACATGACCCAGCTCACGCTGGGCCTGGACCGCGATTCCGGCATGGAACTGCTGGCCGCCGACTTCGACGAGCGCGACGAGGCCGTCAAGTTCATGCTGCGCCGTGCGATCAAGGCTTGCCTGGCCGCCAAGAAGTACGTCGGTATCTGCGGCCAAGGCCCCAGCGACCATCCCGACTTCGCGCAGTGGTTGAAGGACGAAGGCATCCTGTCGATGTCGCTGAACCCGGACACCGTTGTCGATACGTGGCAGCGTCTGGCCAAGAACTGATTGGCTGGTTGAAGTAAAAGCCCCGCGTCCTTTTTGGGACGCGGGGTTTTTTTTATTCTCCGTGGGAATAGGCCGCAGCCGCGTTGAGGGAAAAGCGCTGGTTGAGCGTCGGCGACGAATGCTTTCTTCAGATGACCCGATCAAAGTAAGAGTCTTCTGATATCCATAGATAGGATCGTGTGACGTAATGGACCCATATTCCATTCGCGTCCATTGCGAGATTCTTTATTTGCAGCGGACGCGTTTTTATAGGCGGACCGCGCGCTCCTTGCGGGTGCTAAAGGTCTGTCGATGCGGGAGCTCGTCATTCCTACCCAATCCGACCTGCGGTTCACTTTCACCATCGGCGACGAGTCATTTGAGGTCGTCGAATTTACGCTGCAGGAAGGGTTGTCGGAGACCTTTCTGCTCGAAGTGGACCTGGCCAGCGCCAATCCCGCTCTCGATTTCGGCGCAGTCCTGGAGCGCGCCGCACTGCTGACCATCTGGCACGGCGACACGCCGGTGCGGTACGTGCACGGCGCGGTCTCTGCTCTTGCTCAACGCGACACGGGCTTTCGCCGCTCACGCTATTGCGCGATCGTCGAGCCGCGTCTGGCGCGCTTGAAACTCAGTTCCGACTGGCGCATCTTCCAGTCGCAAAGCGTCCCCCAGATCACCGAAGCGGTGCTCAAGGCGCATGGCCTTACCCAGGATTACGAGCAGCGCAGCACCACCGAACACCAGGCGCGCGAATACTGCGTGCAGGCGGGCGACACCGACTACCACTTCGTCGAGCGCGTCATGCGCGAGGAAGGCTTCTTCTACTCCTTCCGCCATACCGCTGAAGGCCATCAATTAATCCACAGCGACCGCCTGTTCATCCATGGCCGCGTCGGTGATGAGCCGGTGCAGTACAACGCGATCCCCGGTGGCGACCAGCCGCAGCCTGCGTTGCGGCGGTTCGCCTACACCGAGAACGTGCGTACCGCACGCCAGACCCAGCGCGACTACACCTTTCATCATCCGCGCTACAGCCACCAGCACAGCCGCGACGGACGAGATCTGGACCATCAGGGCCGCCGTTACGAACGCTATGACTATCCTGCTCGGGCTAAATTCGACGAAGCCGGCGGACCTTTCGCCGAAAACCGCCTGCGCGGCCATCGCCGCGATGCGCGCGTCGCTTTCGTTGAAGGCGATGACCCGCGGCTCCAGCCGGGCATTTCATTCAGCCTGGCCGGTCATCCGCGCGAAGACCTGAACCGCGGCTGGCGTCCGGTGCGCATTGTCCACCGCGGCATCCAACACACGAGCCAGGCCGAGGAAAGTGCGCAAGCCCCGTTGGGAACCCACTACAGCTACGAAGCCGAACTGGTCCCGGACGACGCCGAGTGGCGCGCGGAACCGCTACCCAGGCCCCGCATCGACGGTCCGCAGAACGCCGTGGTGGTCGGCCCGCCCGATGAAGAGATTTATACCGACGAGTATGGCCGGGTGAAGGTCCGGTTCCCGTGGGACCGGCTCGGCGAGGAGGACGAACGCAGCTCCTGCTGGATCCGCGTTTCACAGGACATCGCCGGCGCCACTTGGGGGCACATGGCCATCCCGCGCATTGGGCAGGAGGTCATCGTCTCTTACTTCGATGGGGATCCGGACCAGCCCGTGGTCACCGGCCGCGCCTACAACCGCCTGCAATTGCCGCCCTACGAGTTGCCGCGTCACAAGACGCGGATGACGATCAAAAGCAAGACCCACAAAGGCGAGGGATACAACGAACTGCGCTTCGAAGACGAGAAGGAACAGGAAGAAATCTACGTCCACGCGCAGAAGGACCAGAACATCCACGTCAATCACGACGAAACCACGTTCGTGGGCCATGACCGCAGCGAACAGGTCGAGCACGACGAGACCATCACGATCGGCCGCGACCGTAAGGAAACGGCGGGCAACGACGAACAGGTCACCATCGGCCAGGACCGGCGGCATGACATCGGACGGGATGATTTTTTGACTGTGGGGCGCAATCACACGATCTACACCACCAAGGACCGCACCGAAGAAGTGGGCAACAACCGCCGCGACAAGACCGCGGCGAATCATTGGGTGAGTATCGGCGGACACCAGGAGCTCACGGTCGAGGGGCAATCGGAATTGCAGGCGGGGCAGGCGATCCGGCAGCGCACGAAGGATTTTGAGAGCCAAGCGGCAGAGAGCCTGACTATCAAGGGACCGGGGGGAACCATCCGAATCGATGCATCGGGTATCACGCTTGATGGGGTCGCCATTCTGATCAAGGGTCCGATAAATCAAAAGCCCGGTGGCGGCACGAACTCGATCTCCGTCAACGGCACGCCGGAACCCGGCGAACCCGTTTGTGTGGGATGCCTGCTGAAGGCCATCGCGGAGGGCCGCAGCGTCGTGCGGTTCGGTGGATAAGACTACATATGAATCCATTTTCTGAAAGTGTTGTGAACGAACTGCGCCGGCTCCCCGATCATGGACTGACAGCCATCGTTGAAATGGCTCGCCTGAAGACAAATGTCCGAATGCAGCTTATGGAGCGATTTTCCGGCTGGCCGCTACTGCAGCAGCGAGAGTTGGAGAATCTCCGCGAGATTGGCCCATGGCTTTTTGCGCCTTCTACGCAGGAAAGCCTGCAAGGCCAGTACGACTTTCTCTGCGACGCTGCCGAGATGGCGGGCGACGCGATCAGCGCCTGGCTGACCAGTGCCATGTCTCCAGCCCTGCTGGCCGAGCACCTTAGCTGCGCCACAACCGCGCAGGGGCCGGACGGTGCCACTTACTTGCTGCGCTTTCATACGGAACTGGCCTTTCCCGTGCTTCATGCGCGTCAGGATCTACCAGGAATCGCCGATTGGCTGGCGCCGGTTCGCCATTGGTGGCTCGTATTTCCCCACCGAGAGCGCAAGGCCTGGAAACACTTCACAGGTCACGGTTCAGCCAGGCCGTATCCCGCACCGGCCATCCAACTGGACGAGTCATGCTGGGTGGCGCTCGCGGGCGACCCGCTCGCGTACCGGCTGGCGGACCAGCTTCGGGTGCCCCTTGAAATGAAGGGCGACCGCGAAAACTGCCATGGCACTCGGCTTGGACTCGTTCATGACTTGCTGGCTCAAGCGGATCGCATTGGCTTGAGCCAACAGAGCGACCGAATCGACTACGTGACCTTGATGGCGTTGCAAGGCAAGGCGCTAGAGGGTTCATCGGCATGGAACGACGCATTGCAGGAAGCGAAAGCGCTGCGAGAACCCCTGGCGCAGGCTCTGCAAGTGCGCATGCGCAGAAAAAATGGTTGAGGACGTCAATGTTCGGTTGGAACGACACCTTTAATGAATGTGCGGAGAATCGCACGCTTCTCGATGGAATCTTGAATCGTGGGGCGGAGGTAACTTGCACTCGCACCTTCACCATACTTCCGCTGCGGTATGGCGCCGTGGGAGGCAGCGCCGAACAGCGCAAACTCCTTCCGTCTATGCCCGAGCATTTGAATAAGCCAAGCAGCGTGGGCAGTCTGAGCGAATCCACTTACGCATTACGCCCGCTGCGCCAGGGGTTTCTGTATGTCCTTGTCCAGCGCGTGAGCGCAGGGACTTATGAATGGCATAGCCAGTACCGGGTATCGGAAGCCGGAACGCTGACCTATATGGATGCTGAGGAACCGTGGAAGCGCAAAGCCGCAGCTGTCCCGGGCATGGATGACCCACCTGGCTGGAGCTGGATGTTCAAAGTCCATGACGTCGACGACATCAAGGACCTTCGCCTGTTCTTTAGCCCATGCCCTTTGACCAAGGAAACGCTGCGCCGATATCGCACGCTCCCGGCAAGCCGGAATAAGTTGGTGCCGGTGGATATCGCCAAACTTGCGTCGCAGGCCCCCGAGGAAATGGATTGTGTCCGCCCGCAAGACGGCGTGCTGACTTTTGATCAGCTTGATTGCGTAGCGGACTTCGCGGCTGTAAACCAGCCCAGATTGAGCATGCTGCTTAAAGCGCAGGCGTTTAACCCTCTTGCGCCACCCCTGCAAGCCACTCAGGCAGAAATGCGACCAACGGCCACGCACAATCGGTTCCGTGGCGCGGCCATCGTAGTGGATGACGCCCTCGGAATTACTCAGGAACTGAACGCGTGGCGAAATGCGAGTGTTGAAGCACTTGAAGGCTTCATGGCAGCGGAGGACGGCGAAAGACTCACCAACCATCGCAAGTTCACTATCGCATTTGGCATTGAAAACATCAGAAAGCTTGTAGAAGACGAAGCCGAGAAGCTCTATTACAAAGAGCAGTGGGACTTCGGAGTGCGTTACTCGGACCGCGGGTACGAGATGAGCAACAGCCACATGGTCCCGCAATCGGTGCGCGGCTACTACAACTATCGCAACCCACAGCATCAGCGGGAAGTTCAGGAGGCCACCGCCAGGCGGAGGCGTGCCAAAAGTTGGAGCAAGTACGCTGGCTACATTGATGAGGATATGCGTCAGGATTTCCTGAACCGCTACCGAGACGAAGTTAGCAAAGCGGACGCGGCCAAGGACGCGCGCGCTTCGGATCACCTTCTCTGGTTGCAGAGCGAACCGCTTCTCGACGCACTCGAAGTCTTTGATCGCGATGATACCGAGCAGGCCCTGCTGTTTGAAGACCAAATGGGAAAGGCCGTCGTCGGCATGAACGCCACTGCGGTCGGCGAGGAACTGCTTGATCGCTGGCGTAAGGCGGGGGTGTCGCGAGAAAACTTGTTCTGGCGGTCGTTGGCGCAGAACCAGGAGAGCGTGGAAAGCGAAGTGGACCAACTTTTCGGTGAGAGCGATACGCTGAAATCCGTCGACCCTGCCGCGTTGCAAAACCGGCTAAAGAAACTGGCGGATCTCTACGAAAAGAGCCACGCCATGCTCGATTCGCTGGCTGATGCCTCGACGGGCGGAGGGCCACCGTCCGGCTATCTGGTCGGCGGCGCAATGCTGATCAATACGCTAGGAAGCTCATTATTTCAAAGCAAGACCGCTGCTGCCATTGTGGACGCCCCACTCAATAAGCTCGCGGCGTCAGTGTTGCTCGCGCGCCTGGGTCGGTACTCGCAGCATTATCGTCTCGAATTGCGGAACGGCAAGGAGCTCAGTCGAGGATCAACGGCACGCATGGAGCGCTCCGCCAGCCGACAGTTCGAGAAGGCCCTGCAGACGGGAGTAAAAGGGCCGATGACTGAAATCCGCATTGGAAGCACTCTGGTGTTCTTGGAGATGTGGAACCTCTATAACAGACTGACCGCGGCAAACAAGCGAAGCAGGGAGTATGTGGAGATTGTCGCGGCGCTGGTGGCGCTAACTGCAACGGGTTTCGAAGTGGGCGCGGGCGCGGTGACCTTTGCTGAGAGAAGTGGCAGCGCTGCTGTGCAGCAAGGTGCCAAGGTATTCCGCAGTGGCCTTCGCTTTACGGCGGGGGTCTTGGCTGGCACAGCTTCGCTAGTCGGGGCAACCTATGACTTCCAAGACTTCAATAAAAATCTCGTCTTCAGAAGATTCTCAATCGCTGGCTTTTACTTTTTGCGCGCTAGCGCCCAGCTAGGTGCAGCCACACTATCCGTTGCGGTCGGGTTGGGTGCGGCGGGCGCTTACTTAGAGCACTTATCGAAGAGGTATGGAACCAGTCGAATGTTTGGGCGTGCGCTCAACGCGGGCTCCAAGGTGTCTGCTGCTCTTGCTGGCCGGATGATCTTGATGCTTCGTATATTCCTGAGCGTCAATCTCACGATTTTGGCTTTGGCGGCGGTTGAAATATGCATCCTTCCTGATGCTCTGGAACTATTTCTGGATCACTGCTCGTTTCGTAAAAACCGCAGCAACGGTCCTGTGGCGACAGAAGAGATGGAGACCGAACTCATGCAACGAACGGTGAAGGTGGTGCACTAATGTATTTATTAGAGCGCGGTTTTCAGTGGTCAATAAATTTGATGAGCTACGAGGAAGCGACCGAAGAATTGGGCAAACAACAACGCCAGCCGGGGCAGTCTGAAATTCAAGCTCCTGAAGGTGTTGGCGAGTGTGTTTGCAGCGACGTCTACGACAATGAGTCGGTATATGCATTGACCGAATCGGCTATGGACCTTCGCACGCCAAATGATGAGAAGAGAGGAGTAATCACCGCGTTTTTAGGATGGATTTATGGGTTTCTGATCTACGCGTGCTTGCGTACCGTAATCGTATCCGTGGACTACATCCTGCAAGGTCATGGCTACTATGACAATTTGCCGCTGGATGGTGAGGATTACTTTTTCCTAATACTCTTTCCGGTGCTCTGGTTTGCGGTGCTATGCGTTTTCTTAAAATACACATTACGGTATTTTCGGTTGGAGTCGCTCACTGCCCGTCGCATCATCGTTCGTTTCAACCGCGTCACCCGCAAGGTTTACTTGCTACGGCCCGAGCATCTAGGCGGCATTCGTATCATGGATTGGGATAAAACCGAGGTGCTTATGGACAAAAGCATGAGCGAACTGGAGGGCACCGGAGGCTTCGTCATTTTGGTCTGGGACAGGGGCGATGGTGTGGACTTGCAGGGAACTCCTACCGACAACCTCGAAGTCACTTTCGTGGGTAAACCTACTCGCAACGCCAGCGAGCTCCTCGCGTTTTGGGAGTACATCCGCCGCTACATGGAGGATGGCCCCGCTGCCGTGCCGGCGCCCGAGAAGTTTGTTAGCAAGTTCCCGTGGCCCTGGCTTTCGTTCAAGGCGGCATGGGGCCTGGACACCCAGTTCCTGCGCCACAGCGGCTTATGGGTGTTTGTCGTAGCGAACCTGTTGATGTTGCCCGCTATCTTGATCCATGCTGCCGGCCACTGGCTTTCGTTGCTGCTGTGCTATGAACCCCGATTTCCCCGCGACATTGAAGAGGTGGGACGATAATCCCGAAGCTGCTTTCAGCGCATCGAGGTGTCTGGGGCCCGGACCAGGCCGCGCCCAGATCAGGCGGCCCGGGCTTCGCGGGCGATGAGTTCGCGTTTGCGGTCGATGCCCCAGCGGTAGCCCGCCAGCGAACCGTCGGTGCGCACCACGCGGTGGCAGGGAATGGCCAGCGCGATGTTGTTGGTGGCGCAGGCGCGGGCGACGGCGCGCACGGCGGCGGGTGCGCCGATGCGTTCGGCCACTTCCGAATAGGTGGCGGTGGCGCCGAGCGGAATCTCGCACAGGGCCTCCCAGACCTTACGTTGGAATGCCGTGCCGCGCACGTCCAGAGGCAGGTCCAGGCCGCGCGCCGGATCTTCGACAAAGCCGACCACGTCGGCCACCCAGCTTTCGAATCGGGGGTCGGCGCCGATCAGTTTGGCGGCGCGGAAGCGGTCCTGCAGGTTCTGGACCAATCGGTCCGGATCCTCGTCCAGCGCGATTTCGCAGATGCCGGTGCTGCTTGCGGCCACCAGCAGTGCGCCCAGCGAGCACTGCGCGACCGCGAACCGGATATCCACGCCTTCGCCGTTCTTGCGGAACGCGGTGGGCGTCATGCCCAGGATGGCGGGGGCGGCTTCGTAGAAGCGTCCGCTGGAATTGAAGCCGGCGTCGTACATGGCGTCGGTGACGCTGGCGCTTTCTTCCAGGCTTTGGCGCGCGCGGCTGGCGCGCAGGGCGTTGGCGTAGGCCTTGGGCGTGATGCCCGTGGCGGCCTTGAAAATGCGGTGAAAATGGAAGCGGCTCATGCCGGCCTGTTCGGCGAGCGTCGACAAATCAGGCGGCTGCTCGGCCTCCAGTGCGCGGCAGGCGCGTTCCACGGCGGCGGCGTGCTGTTTGCTCAAGGGGACGGCGGCGGGGCTCATAAGGGACTCCTGGCTTCTCGCGTGATGGCTTTACGCATGACGCTATCGTCTCAAGGCAAGCCGGCCCGCGCACTCCGCTTGTTGCGGCGGTCTCTGACGCAGCCGATGGGGCGCGCTGGCAGGGCTCAGGCGCCGGGCGCGTAGGTCTCCAGAAAGCGGCGCAGCAGGCCAGCCGCCACGGGCGTGGCCCGCACATTGGCCGACAGCCCCGGTATGTCGAGGTTTTCGGCGGCGTAGCGGCGGCCATAGCGGTCGAGATGGGCCCGGATGAAGTCGGGGCCGAACTCAGGGTGGAACTGGGTGGAAAAGACGTTGCGGCCGATGCGGATCATCTGGTGCTCGTCCAGGTCCGAACGCGCCAGCACCGTCGCGCCCGCAGGCAGTTGCAACACGGTCTGCGCATGCAGCATCTGGGCAGGGAACGTGGTCGGCACGCCGGCCATGAGCTGATCGCCGCCGGCGGTGGGCAGCAATTCGACGGTCTGGGTGCCGACTTCGCGGCCAGCCGGGTTGTAGCCGACCTTGCCGCCAAATGCGTGCGCCAGCAACTGATGGCCGTAGCAGACGCCGAACATGGGCAGGCCGGCTTCCAGGGCCTCGCGCAGCCAGGCGGCGGTGTCTTCGCTCCAGGGTTCCTTGTCGGAGACCATGGCGGGCGAACCGGTAATCAACGCGGCGCGGTAGCTGGAGGGCGCCTGCGGGCGTTGACCTTCGTAGACCGCGACGATCTCGGCGGCGCTGGCGGCCAGACCGGCCGCCAACATGATTTGTTCGGCATAGCCGCCGAACTGGCTTTTGAGCGTATCGTCCGGATCGCCGGTGTGCAGGATCAGGACGGGGAGAGCAGAAGGAGTTGCAGCGGTCATAAATGCGTGTGCGTGGATAAGGGCGGCGCGGAAGTCTCGCGACCGGGCGCGCCAGGGGCACATCATAATCCAGCGAAAATGTTCCCGTCGGTGCACGACAAACCCCGCTCCGTCCCGGAAATACGTACAATCCGCTCAGATACTCATCCTTACAGACGATCTTGAGACTATGTGGATTTGGCTAGGATTGGCCGCGCTGGCCCTCATTGGTGAGCTGGCGACAGGAACCTTCTATTTGCTGCTCGTCGCCTTGGGTTTGGCCGCCGGCGGTATTGCCGCCTGGCTGAATGCGGGCCTGCAATGGGAACTGGTGGCGTGCGGCGTCGTGCTGCTGCTGGGGCTCCTGGTGCTGCGCAAGACCCGGGTGCTGAAAAAGCGCGAGGTCAACTCCGCCCGCAACGCCGACGTCATTCTGGACATCGGCCAGACCGTCATGGTCGAAGCCTGGTCCGACAGCGGGGCCGCGCGCGTCTGGTACCGCGGCGCGCATTGGCAGGCTGAGCTGGCCAAGGGGCATGCCGCCCAGCCCGGCGAACACACCATTACCGAATTGCGCGGTTCGATCCTCGTGCTTACTCCCAAGCGCGGCGGCTCGGCATAGCAGAACGCGCCCGCGCAGCGCCGCGGGCAATCGCTGGAACCCTGGCCGGCACGGCGGGGCAAGCCGGCGCATCTACTCCAAAAGAGGCTTCACACCATGATCGATACTTCAACCATCGTGCTGCTTGTCATCGTTGCACTGGCAATCCTGATCGTCGTCAAGGCGATCGCCATCGTGCCGCAGCAGCATGCCTGGGTGGTCGAGCGGCTCGGCAAATTCGACCGCGTCCTGTCGCCGGGCGCCGGATTCGTGATTCCGTTCATCGAACGCGTGGCCTACAAGCATTCGCTGAAGGAAATTCCGCTGGACGTGCCCAGCCAGGTCTGCATCACGCGCGACAACACGCAGCTTCAGGTCGACGGCGTGCTGTACTTCCAGGTGACGGATCCGATGCGTGCGTCGTACGGTTCGTCCAACTACATTTCGGCAATCACGCAGCTGGCCCAGACGACGCTGCGTTCGGTCATCGGCAAGATGGAACTGGACCGCACCTTTGAAGAGCGCGACTCCATCAACAGCAACATCGTTTCGTCGTTGGACGAGGCGGCGCTGAACTGGGGCGTGAAGGTGCTGCGCTACGAAATCAAGGACCTGACGCCGCCCAACGAAATTCTGCGTTCGATGCAGGCGCAGATCACCGCCGAACGCGAAAAGCGCGCACTGATCGCAGCCTCCGAAGGCCGCCGCCAGGAACAGATCAACATCGCCACCGGCGAACGCGAAGCCGCCATCGCGCGTTCCGAGGGCGAGAAGCAGGCGCAGATCAATCAGGCCCAGGGCGAAGCCGCTGCGGTGCTGGCGATCGCTGAAGCCACGGCCAAGGCCATCACGCAGGTTGCCGATGCCGTGCGCCAGCCGGGCGGCATGGAAGCCGTGAACCTGAAGGTTGCCGAACGCTACGTCGAGGCATTCGGCAACGTGGCCAAGGAAGGCAACACGCTCATCCTGCCGGCCAACCTGTCCGACGTGGGCGGCATGATCGCTTCCGCCATGACCATCGTGAAGTCCACGCGCAACACCTGATACCGCGCCTCGCTGCGCGCCCGCCCATGATCGCTCCCGTTAATTTGCTTCTGATAGCAGCGCTGGCGGGAGTGCTTTCCCTTTGCGTGCTGGGGTCGCTGGCGCGCAGCGGCATGGCCGGCATCCGCGAAACCATCCGCGCCAACCTGCTCACGCTGTTGGCGTTTTCTACTTTTGCGCTGCAAAACACCAAGGCGCCGCTGTGGGCATCCATTCTGGTGCCCAACACGGCCATCGCGCTCGCCCTCTGCGCGTACTACGCGGGCGTGCGCCGGCTGCTCGGGCTGACGGTGCCCCGGCATCTGATGACGCTGGGCTGTGTGGCCGCGCTGTCGGTCGTGGCGGTCTATACGTACGTGGACTGGCAGGTGGGGCCGCGTATCGTGGCGATGTCGCTGCTGCAGATGGGGTTCATGCTGGCCGTGGCCATCGTTGTCCAGCGCAACATGCCCGCGCACCGCTCGCGCTACAGCTACCGTTTCGTGTGGGTGGTGACGCTGATCTCCGCCATGGTCTGCGCGCTTCGCGCCGCGGTGTACCTGGTCGAACTGGACATGGTGTCGGCTTTTCTGGAACCCACGCTGTGGAGCGTCGCCTTCCTGACGCTGGGCGTGCTGATCATGCCTTGCCTGACGCTGGGCACCATCATGATCATCCACGACCGCATGCTGGCCGATCGCGAACAGGAAGCCAACACTGACTTCCTGACGGGTCTGATGTCGCGCAAGGCGTGGTGGCTGCAGGCCGAGCGCTATTGCGCGCAGGCCCTGCGCATGCGCCGTCCGCTGACCTTGCTGCTGCTGGACATCGATCATTTCAAGCGCATCAACGATACGCACGGCCACGCGGCCGGCGATGCGGTGCTGCGCCATTTTGGCCTGCTGGCGACCGCGACGCTGCGCACCGGCGATCACGTGGGCCGGGTGGGTGGTGAAGAATTCTGCGTGCTGTTTGCGGACATGCGCAGCGACGCGGTGCTGGAGGTGGCCGAGCGGCTGCTGGATTCGGTGCGGCGCACGCCGTGTGCGCATGGCGGCAGCACGATTTCGTACACGTTCAGCGCCGGCGTCGAAGACTGGATACCTGGTGAGAACCTGCAGGTGCTGTTTGAACGGGCGGACCGCAAGCTCTATGCGGCCAAGTCGGCGGGGCGCAACCGCATCGTGGGCCCCGGCCACGAGGCCGAGCGCCCGGCGCTGCCGGTGGCGGCGTAAATCAGTCGTCCTTGCTGCGGCGCGGGGCGCGGGTGTCGTGCTTCATGATGCGTTCCTTTTCGCGCGCCCAGTCCTTTTCGCGCGCGGTGTCGCGCTTGTCGAACTGCTTCTTGCCGCGGCCCAGCGCGAAATCCAGCTTGATGCGCCCGTTCTTGTAGTGCAGATTCAGCGGCACCAGCGTATAGCCGCGCTGCTCGACCTTGCCGATGAGCTTGCTGATTTCTTCCGCCTTGAGCAGCAGCTTGCGCGTGCGCATGGCGTCCGGATGGATGTGCGTGGAGGCCGTGGGCAGGGGGCTGACGTGCATGCCGAGCAGGAACAGTTCGCCATCGCGCACGATGACGTAGCTTTCCTTGAGCTGCACGCGGCCGTCGCGGATCGCCTTGACTTCCCAGCCTTGCAGGACAAGTCCAGCTTCGTAGCGGTCTTCGATGAAATAGTCGTGCGTGGCCTTGCGGTTGTCGATAATGCTCATAAAGCCTTCTTGCTGGGATTCTGCGAATCTGGCTATCCGGCCGATTGCGGGTTGTTGCGAACGGGGATTGCTCGTTATTCTGCGCGATGTGCCGGTCCGGGGTTTAAGCCGAGTGTTTCGGCCCATTTAGGCCCACAAAGCGCTGTGCCGGTAAAATCTTGCCATTCTAGCCATTTGCGATAGTCGATGCACAAAGTACAACGATCCGTCCTGGTGCCTTACAGCGCCGCCCAGATGTTCGACCTGGTTGCCGACGTGGAGAAGTACCCCGAGTTCATGCCGTGGTGTGGCGGCGCCGAGGTGCAGACCCGCGACGAACACGGCATGCAGGCCTCCATCCTGATTTCCTTTGCGGGGATGAAGCAGCGGTTCACCACCCGCAATGTCCATGTCTATCCCGAACGGATCGACCTGGAACTCGTGGATGGTCCCTTCTCCAGCCTGGTGGGGCATTGGGTGTTCCAGCCGCTGGCCGAAGACGCCTGCAAGGTTCTGTTCACCATGGAGTATGCGTTTTCGAACCGGCCGCTCGAAATGGTGGTGGGGCCGGTCTTCAACCGCATTGCGACCAGCTTCATTGATTCCTTCACCAAGCGCGCGCAGGCCAAGTATGGCGAATGAGGCGTCCGCGGCAGGGCAGATCGGCGTCATCGTCTGCTACGCCTTGCCCGGCCACGCGTGGCAACGGGAAGTGCGCCTGCCCGAGGGGGCGACCGTCGAGGACGCGTTGGCGGCCAGCGGGTTTGCGCAGGCGTTTCCGGTCGTCAAACCGTGGGAACGGGGCGTGGGCGTCTTTGGCCGCGCTACTGAGCCGCACGCGTTGCTGGCCGACGGCGACCGCGTGGAAATCTATCGCGGTCTGACCTTCGATCCCAAGGAGTCGCGCCGCCGTCGCGCCGAGCACCGCCGTACCAAGACCGCCCGCAACGGGCGCGTCCGGCCGGCCGGTTTGCTGTAGCGCGCTGAGGGGCGGCCGTTGCCGCCGGCCCGTCCCCGCACATTGTCATCAATAAGACAAAGCGCCCGGCCGCTTCGGGCGTAACATTAACCCGGGTTCGTGCTTACGTTTACGTCAACGTCATGTCAAAATCGACGAGCTGGCGTTCACGAGACGGCAGCAACGCCACGAGACAATACCGACTACATCAGGAGACAGGCTGTGGACTTGGAACTGACCGACGAGCAGCGCGCGTTCGCGCAGGCCGCGCGCGATTACGCAGAGGGCGAGCTGGCTCCCCACGCCGCGCGCTGGGATGCCGAGGGCATCTTCCCCCGCGAAGCCTTCGCCCGGGCGGGCGAGATGGGCTTTTGCGCGATCTACGCCAGCGAAGACATCGGCGGCCTGGGTCTGCCGCGCCTGGACGCCACACTGGTGTTCGAGGAAATGGCGGCGGTGGACCCGTCCACCACGGCGTTCCTGACGATTCACAACATGGCGACCTGGATGGTGGGCAAGTGGGGCCAGCCGGGTCTGCGAGACGCCTGGGGACCCTTGCTTGCCAGCGGCGAAAAGCTGGCTTCCTATTGCCTGACGGAGCCGGGCGCCGGTTCCGACGCGGCATCGCTTTCCACGCGGGCGCAGCGCGACGGCGACAGCTACATCGTCAACGGCGCGAAGGCCTTCATCTCCGGGGGCGGCGACACGGACCTGCTGGTCGTGATGGCCCGCACCGGCGGCGAGGGACCGGCAGGCATCAGCGCCTTTGCGATCCCGGCCGACAGCGAGGGCATCGGCTACGGCCGCAAGGAAGAGAAGATGGGCTGGAACAGCCAGTCCACGCGCCCCATCACCTTCGAGAACGTCCGCGTGCCGGCCGCCAACATGCTGGGCGTGGAGGGCGAGGGCTTCAAGATCGCCATGAAGGGCCTGGACGGCGGCCGGATCAATATCGGAACCTGCTCGGTGGGCGCCGCGCAAGGCGCGCTGGACGCAGCCCGCCGCTACATGGATGAGCGCCGCCAGTTCAACCGCCGCCTGGCCGAGTTCCAGGCGCTGCAGTTCAAGCTGGCGGACATGGCGACGCACCTGGTGGCGGCGCGCCAGATGGTGCGGCTGGCGGCCTGCAAGCTGGACGCCGGCGCGGCCGATGCGTCCACCTACTGCGCAATGGCCAAGCGCTTTGCAACCGATATGGGCTTCCAGATCTGCCTGGACGCGCAACAGATTCATGGTGGTTATGGTTACCTGAAAGACTATCCCTTGGAGCGTTTGGTGCGCGATACTCGCGTTCATCAGATTCTGGAGGGCACCAACGAGATCATGCGCGTGATCATTGCCCGCCAATTGTTGGAAAAAGGAGCCGACATAAGATGAATGCACCGGTGTTGTTCGAAGAAAGATCCGCTGCCAATGGAATGCGTTTCGGCATTGCGACGCTGAATGCGCCGCAAACCCTGAACGGCCTGTCGCTCGAGATGGTGGACCTGCTGGCTGACCGTCTGGACGCGTGGGCGCGCGATCCCGGTGTTGCATTGGTGGTGCTGCAGGGTGCGGGCGACAAGGCGTTCTGCGCCGGCGGCGATCTGCACGGCCTGTACCGCAGCATGACCGAGAACGCGGGCAAGCCTAGCTGGAGCAACGCCTATGCGCGCCGCTTCTTCGAACACGAATACCGGCTGGACTATCGCATTCATACCTATCCCAAGCCCGTTCTGTGTTGGGGCCACGGCATCGTCATGGGCGGCGGCATCGGCCTGATGATGGGCGCCAGCCACCGCGTTGTCAGCGAGACCTCGCGCCTGGCCATGCCGGAAGTGTCGATCGGGCTGTTCCCGGACGTGGGCGGAAGCTGGCTGCTGAACCGCATGCCGGGCCGCAGCGGCGTGTTCCTGGCGCTGACGGGCGCGCAGTTGAATACGTCCGACGCCTTCTTCGCGGGTCTGGCGGATTTCCGCCTGAACAGCGCGGACTGGCCCGCGTTGCTGTCCTCGCTGGAGCAGCAGCCGTGGGCCGGGCAGGCCTCGGGCGCCGCCGAAGACGCCATTCCGCCGCGCTCCATCAACGACGGCCTGCTGCGTCGCGCGCTCACCGCGCTTGAGCCGCCCACGCCGCTGGAACCCGGGCCGTTGCGCCAGCACTCGTTCGTCGTCAACAACCTGTGCAACGGCAACCGGCTGGACGACATCTACGAGGAGCTGTCCTTCCTGAAGGACCACGAGGATCCGTGGCTGTCGCGCGCGGCCAAGACCATGCTGGCGGGCTCACCCGGATCGGTGCGCCTGGCGTTCGCACTGCAGCAGCGCACGCGTTTGCGGTCGCTGGATGACGTGTTCCGCGTTGAGTACACGGCCGCGTTGGCGTGCACCGCGCATGGCGATTTTGCCGAGGGCATCCGCGCGCTGCTGGTGGACAAGGACAAGAACCCGCGCTGGAACCCGGCCGTCATCGACGTAGCCACCGACGCGTGGGTGCAGAAATTCTTTGAGGAACCCTGGCCGGAGGGCGAGCCGCATCCGCTTGCCGATCTGGGGCAGGAAGGGCGCTGAGCGGGCCCTGACAGGGCGGCCGGCCCGCCCGCTGGCCCCTGGTCCCCGCCTGCCGCGCAGGTCACGCAGTTACGCAGGTCACGATGAATCCATACCTACAGCAATAGCAACAGGAGACAAGACATCATGAGCAGCATCGCGTTTATCGGTTTGGGCAACATGGGCGCGCCCATGGCATTGAATCTGGTCAAGGCCGGCCACAGCCTGAAAGTGTTCGATCTGGTGCCGGCGGCCATCAAGCTGCTGACCGACGCCGGCGCGACGGCGGCGGCGTCCGCGTCGGAAGCGGTTGAAGGGGCCGAAGTCGTGATCTCGATGTTGCCGGCCAGCAAGCACGTCGAGGGCCTGTACCTCGATCAGGATCTGCTCGGCAAGATCGCCTCGAGCGCGCTGGTCATCGAATGCAGCACGATCGCGCCCGACTCGGCGCGCAAGGTGGCCCAGGCGGCCGAGGTGCGCGGCATCGCCATGATCGACGCGCCGGTCTCGGGCGGCACGGGCGGCGCGGCCGCAGGCACGCTGACCTTTATCGTGGGCGGCGCCGAAGCCTCGCTGCAGCGCGCGCGCCCCGTGCTGGAAAAGATGGGCAAGAACATTTTCCATGCGGGTCCGGCGGGCGCGGGGCAGGTGGCCAAGATCTGCAACAACATGCTGCTCGGCATCCTGATGGCCGGCACGTCCGAGGCATTGGCGCTGGGCGTGGCCAATGGACTGGACCCGAAGGTGCTGTCGGACATCATCGCCAAGAGCTCGGGACGCAACTGGGCGACCGAGCTCTACAACCCCTGGCCGGGCGTCATGGAACATGCGCCGGCGTCCAAGGGCTATGCCGGCGGTTTTGGCGTGGACCTGATGCTCAAGGACCTGGGGTTGGCGGCCGAGGCGGCGCTGTCGGCGCGCGCCTCGATTCCGCTGGGCGAGCTGGCACGCAACCTGTATTCGCTGCACAGCGGGGGCGGGTCGGGCAAGCTGGACTTTTCCAGCATCGTCAACCTGGTCAAGCGCGAGCAGGACTGACATGGCGCCGTCCCACGCACCTGCGGACCCGGCCGCGCGGGTCCAGGCCAGTTTTGGCCAGCAAAGCATCATGGCGCTGCTGGGCGCCAAGCTCGACGCGGTCGAGCCGGGCAGGGTGGACATCGTTCTGCCTTACCGCGCCGACCTCTGCCAGCAGAACGGCTTTCTGCACGCGGGCATTTCCACCACCATCGCCGACAGCGCGGGCGGCTATGCCGCGTTCACGCTGTTCGGACCGGATGAGGACGTGCTGACGTCGGAATTCAAGATGAACTTCCTGGCGCCCGCCAAGGGCGACCGCTTTGTCGCGACCGGGCGCGTGGTCAAGCCCGGCAAGCGTCTTTCGGTCTGCCAAGTGGAGATGCACGCGTACGACGGCGAACATGCCACGTTGTGCGTGATAGGCTTGCTGACCGCGGTGCGCGTGACGCCGCGATGAATTCCGCGCGGGGCGCGCCGGGCCACTGGCCGAGCGTGCCCCGCGCTTGTCGCGCCTCGCATGGGTTTTCCGGCAATGCCAGCAAAAGAACATCATCGAATTTTCCGCAGCAACTGGCTGCGCGCCGCAGTGCTGGGCGCTAACGACGGCATCGTCTCGACAGCCAGCCTCATCACCGGCGTTGCCGCGGCCCAGGCCTCGCACGGCGCCATCCTGACTTCCGGACTGGCGGGCCTCGTGGCCGGCGCATTGTCGATGGCGGCCGGTGAGTACGTGTCGGTGCGCTCGCAGGCCGACACCGAAGCCGCTGACCTGCGCATGGAGCAGCGCTCGCTCAAGCGCAATTCCGGCGAAGAACTGGCCGAGCTGATCGACATCTACGTGGCACGGGGACTGACGCGCGAGCTGGCGGAACAGGTGGCGCGCCAACTCACCTCCCATGACGCGCTGGACGCGCACGCCCGAGACGAATTGGGCATCTCGCTGCATAACCGTGCGCGGCCGGTGCAGGCGGCGCTGGCCTCGGCTGCGTCGTTTGCCGGGGGCGCAGCGGTGCCGCTGGCGGTGGCGGCGGTATCGCCGGGACCGCATCTGATCGGCTGGGTCATCGGCGCGTCGGTGTGCTGTCTGGCGGCGCTGGGCACCATGGCCGCGAAGGCGGGCGGCGCGCCCAAGCTGCCCGCGGCATTGCGCGTCACCGTGCTGGGCGCGGCGGCGATGGCCGTGACGGCCGGCGTGGGGGCGTTGTTCGGGGTGGCGGTCTGACAATGACCGCAAGGCCTGCGCGCGGAAATCAGCGCGAGCAGGCCCGGACGGATCAGGGATTGATCGAGTACGGCAGCGGCGCCGCCGCGATGCGGGGACCGTCGGCGCTGGCCAGGCGCAGGTCTCCTTCGGGCAGCGCGGCCAGCGTGGTTTCAAACAGCACCGACACGACGCCGGCGTCGCTGGCGGCCTGCACCACGCGGCCAATGGCCTCGCCGGGCTGCGCGGCGTCAAACACGTCCACCCCCGCGAGCGCCGGGCCTTTCAGGCCGGCGTCGGCAATGGTGCCGTAGGCCATGCGCCGCTTGACGGTGCCCCGGTAGTGGCTGCGCGCCACGACTTCCTGGCCGGGATAACAGCCCTTGGTGAAGCTGACGCCCTGGATCAGGTCCAGGTTGACCGTTTGCGGAATGAAGACGTCCTGCGTGGCCGCGGCAATCCAGGGAATGCCGGCCGCCAGGTCTCCCGCTTGCCAGTGCGCGGCGGGCGCCAGTCCCAGCGCCTGCGTGAGCGCGCCGGATTGTTCCAGCTGCGCGTCCGACGCGATCCACCACCAGCGCAGGCGGTCGTCGGCCGACGGCGCGACGATCCACGTACCGGACGGCAGGTCGGCGCGCTGCCAGGTGGCGCGCGGCAGGGGGCCCGTGAGGGCCTCCAGCGCGGCAGCCTGTTCCGAGGTGGCCTGCACCCCGGCTACGTGCAGCGGCGCGGCCGCCAGTTTGACCTTGGCGCGCAGGACGAACATGGACAGGCGCTTGATGAGGGCCTGGGAGAGGTCCTGCCGGACCATGCCGTAGAACTGTAGCGCGTCGTCGGCATTGCCCGCGCCGCGCCACATGACCAGCGTGGCCAGCAGGCGACCCTTGGCGGTGCAATAGCCGGCCAGGCGGGCGGCGTCCGGGGGCAGGCCCGTGACGTCCTGCGTGAGCTGGCCGTGCAGAAAGGTGAGGGCGTCGGCGCCCGAGGCGGTGAAGACCGCCAGATCGTCCAGCGGAGCGCATTGCGCGCAACCTTCGGCGCGGACGGGAATCGAAGCGTAATAGGCGTGCATGGCGGCGGGGTTATCGCGTCATCAAAGTGCTGATGATAGCCCCGATCCCGGCCTTGCCCCGCCATGTCCCCGATGACCAAAGGGGCGCGCCGCTCGATCCGGCCCCGGTTGTGTCCCGGGCGAGGCCCGCGATCCATTAAACTTCCGACACTTATGAAGATGCGACTCCGAAATTTCGTCCTGTGGTTCCTGCTGCTCATCGTTCTGGCCGTAGGCGGCGCGGTGGGCGCCGCCTACACCTGGATGCACCGCCCGATGACCCTGCCGGCCGACAAAATTGACTTCGTGGTGGATCCGGGCAGCAGCCCGCGCACCGTCGCGCGCGCGCTCAACGCGGCCGGCGTGCCGATGTGGGAGCCCGGTTTCGTGTGGATGGCGCGCCTGTCCGAACGCGACAAGCTGATGAAGGCGGGAGGCTACCAGGCGATCAATGGCGATACGCCGTGGCTGCTGCTCGAGCGCCTGGCGCGCGGCGACATGACCCAGCGCCAGATCACGTTCCTGGAAGGCTGGACCTATCGCCAGATCCGCCAGGCGCTGCGCGAAAACACGGACGTCAAGCAGACGCTGGGTGACGTCAGCGACGAAGAATTGCTGGAACGGCTGGGGTCGACCATCAAGCATCCCGAAGGCCTGTTCTTCCCCGACACCTATGTCTTCACGCCGGGCAGCACCGATTTCGACCTGCTGCGCCGCGCCTACCAGGAAGGCCAGCGCATCCTGAACGACACCTGGGACAAACGCCAGTCCGACGTGGCCGTCGCCACGCCCTATGAAGCGCTGGTGCTGGCGTCCATCATCGAAAAGGAAACCGGCCACGGCCCGGAGCGCCGCCGCGTGTCGGGCGTGTTCACCAACCGGCTGAAGATCGGCATGCTGCTGCAGACCGACCCGACCGTGATCTACGGCATGGGCGAGGCCTATCAGGGCCGCATCCGCAAGCGCGACCTGCAGACCGACACGCCCTGGAATACCTACACGCGTCCGGGCCTGCCGCCCACGCCGATCGCCGCGCCGGGCCGGGCCGCCTTGCTGGCCGCCGTGCAGCCCGAACAGCACAAGTTCCTGTATTTCGTCTCGCGAGGCAATGGCACAAGCGAGTTCTCGGCCAATCTGTCCGAGCACAACCGCAACGTTGCCCGCTACATTCTCGGTCAGGGCCAGCGTTCCACGCCTGCGCCCACCCCCGCGCCCGCCGCCGCGCCGGCAACGCCCGAACCCGAATCAGCACAAGGACAAGATCAATGACCTCACGCGGACGTTTCATTACGCTGGAGGGTGTGGACGGCGCGGGCAAAAGCACGCACACGGACTGGATCGCGGACTTCCTGCGCGGGCAGGGCGTAGAGGTCGTGTCCACCCGCGAGCCCGGCGGCACGCCGCTGGGCGAAAAACTGCGCGCGCTGGTGCTGAACGATGCCATGGGGCTGGATACCGAGACGTTGCTGATGTTTGCCGCCCGGTGCGAACATGCGCGCCAGGTCATTGAACCGGCGATTGCGCGCGGCGCGTGGGTCGTCTGCGACCGCTACACCGACGCCAGCTACGCCTATCAAGGTGGCGGCCGCGGCCTGGGCGCCGAGCGTGTCGCGGTCCTCGAAGACTGGATGCGCGCCGGCCGCCCGGACCGGACCTGGCTATTCGACGTGCCGCTTGAAGTCGCGCGGGCGCGGCTGGCCGACGCGCGCGAGCCCGACCGCTTCGAGCGCGAAGGCGCGGCGTTTTTCGAGCGCACCCGCGAGGCCTATCATGCCCGCGCCAAGGCCGACCCCGACCGCATTCGCGTCGTCGATTCCACTCGTTCCATCGCCCAGATCCGCACCGAGCTCGAGGCGGGCCTGCGCGAGCTGCTGGCCGTTCCTGCATGAGCGCGCCCCAGTTCCACCCCTGGCAGATGGAGACGGCCCGTGCGTGGCTGGGCAATCGCGACCGGTTCGCGCACGCCTGGCTGGTGCACGGGCTGGCCGGCATCGGCAAGCTTGATTTCGCCATCGCCGCGGCAGCCAGCCTGCTGTGCGAGACGCCCGAGAACGGACTGGCGTGCGGCCACTGCGCCGCCTGCAACTGGTTTGCTAGCGGCAATCACCCCGACCTGCGCCGTATCCGCCCCGAGGCGGTGGCCGTGGAAGAGGGCGCGGACGCGGCCGAACAGGCCGAAGACGCCGAGCCGGCGGCGGGCGCCGCCAAGCGCGCGCCTTCCAAGGAAATCCGCATCGACCAGATCCGCTCGCTGGAATCCTGGTTCAACACCGCCACGCACCGCGGCGGCTGGCGCGTGGCGCTGTTGTACCCGGCCCACGCGCTGAACGTCGTGTCGTCCAACGCCTTGCTCAAGGTGCTGGAAGAACCGCCTCCCCATACCGTCTTCCTGCTGGTCGCGGACGCACCGGACCGGCTGCTGCCCACGCTGGTGTCGCGCTGCCGCCGCCTGCCGCTGCCCGCGCCCGACGCGGATACGGCGCTGCAATGGTTGCGTGACCAGAACGTGGAACCGGCGCGCGAGTGGCTGGCCGCTGCGGGTGGCGCGCCGCTGGCGGCGTTGCGGTTGGCGCAGTCGGGCGAGTCGGCCTGTCCGGCCTGGCTGGGCCAGTTGGTCAATCCGCTGTCCAAGGGCCAGACGCCCGATGTGGGCACGCTGGCCGAATCCTTGGAAAAGGTGGCGGCGGCTGAATGGATCGATGCCTTGCAACGGCTCTACACCGACCTGATGCTTGCCAGCGCCGGGGCGCCGGTGCGCTATTTCCCGTCGCTGCAAGCCGGCGTGGCGCAGGTTGCCGCCCGTATCAATCCCGCGCGCGTGGCCGAATCGGCCCGCTGGCTGACGCGCCAGCGCGCCTTGGCCACGCACCCCCTGAACGCCAAGCTGTTCGCCCACGCCACCCTGCAGCGCGTGGTGCTATCCTGCCAGGCGTAAGCCCTACCAGACTCTCCATGTACGTCGATTCACACTGTCATCTGAATTTTCCCGAGCTTGCCAACGATCTGCCGGCCATTCTGGACCGCATGACGGCCAATCAGGTCACGCACGCGTTGGTCGTCAGCGTCAACATGCCGGAATGGCCCGGCCTGATGTCGCTGGTCGAGCCCGAGCCGCGCCTGTGGGCGTCGGTGGGCGTGCACCCCGATTACGAAGACACGCCGGACCCGACGCCCGAGGAACTGGTGCGCCTGGCCGAGCATCCCAAGGTCGTGGCCATCGGCGAAACTGGGCTCGACTACTACCGGCTATCCGAACCGCTGGATTGGCAGCGCGAACGTTTCCGCCGCCACATCCGCGCCGCGCGCGACGCCGGCCTGCCGCTGATCGTGCACACCCGGTCGTCCGCCGAGGACACCGTGCGCATGCTGCGCGAGGAAAAGGCGGCCGAGGCGGGCGGTGTCATGCACTGCTTTACCGAGACCTGGGAAGTGGCGCAGGCCGCGCTGGACCAGAATTTCTACATTTCGCTGTCCGGGATCGTGACGTTCAAGAACGCGCAGATCGTGCATGAAGTGGCGACCAAGGTCCCGCTGGACCGGCTGCTGATCGAAACCGATTCGCCGTACCTGGCGCCGGTGCCGTTTCGCGGCAAGCTCAATGATCCGTCCAAGGTGATCCACGTGGCCGAGAAGATCGCGGATCTTCGCGGCATCACGGCGGCCGAGGTCGCGCGCGCGTCCACCGACAATTTCTTCAAGCTGTTCAGCAAGATCAAGAAATAGGTCATCCCGATTCACTGAATCCGCATTCAAGGACAGCCATGGCCATCCGCATCGCCTTCGCCCACAAAGCCTTCCTGTCATGCAGCCGCGCCGGCCTGCTGGCGCTGGCCATTGGCCTGGCCGCGCCCGCTGCGCAGGCCGCCAATCCCACCGACTGGTGGGTCTACGTCGCCAACGACTACCCCGACGACATCCGTGATCTGCTGGCGCAGGGCTCGGACCCCAACGTGCGCTACAAGAACGGCCAGCCCGCCATCATGCGCGCCGTCGTGGACAACGCCTGGAAGGTTTTCGACGTGCTGGCCGCGGACAAGCGCACCGACGTCAACGCCGAGAACCCGGCGGGCGAGACGCCGCTGATGTACCTTGCCATCGCCGGACAGACCGAGCGCGCCAAGAAGCTGATTGCGCGCGGCGCGCAGGTCAACCGCCTGGGCTGGACGCCGCTGCATTACGCCGCGTCCAAGGGGCAGATGGAGATGGCGCGCCTGCTGCTGGCGAACAAGGCCATGATCAATGCGCCCGCGCCCAATGGCGAGACGCCGCTGATGATGGCAGCGCTGTCGGGCCGCAAGCCCATGGTCGAGTTGCTGCTCAAGTCCGGGGCCGACGTCACCACGCAGGACACGAAGGGGCAGGACGCGGCCGCGTGGGCGGCCACGGGCAAGTCGGAGTCGCTGGCCGCCGAGCTGACGGCCTTGGTTCAGAAGGAAGAGGACGCCAAGCGCAAACGCCGCGCGGCGGCGCAGGGCGCGCCGCAGCAAGCGGATATCGCGCCGACGACCGATGTGCCGTCGGCGGTTCAAGCGCCCGCGGCCCCGCCGACGCCTGCGCCGGCTGCTGCGGCGCCCGGTGGCGGGGTGAAGGGGGTCTCTGGCGTCGGCCTGTCGGATTACGAGAAGCCGCCCGCGCCGTGACGAACGCCCGGTAGGCAGTCGCTCGAACACCCAGCTGCCGACCTATCAAACCCGCCTTCCGGCGGGTTTTTTTACGCCGGAAATTCGGGGTTTTCCCTTGCGATTCTCAACTGGTGGGAAAAATCAGAAGTAAAACCGCCACAAATTGATAATCTCGCTTCGATATTGCTGGGAGTTGAATCGATATGTCGGAAACCTCTGTCGGGGCGGGCGCGGATCGCGTCCTGTATGTGCTGGCCACCCTGGCCCGGCACGACGGCCCGCTGAGCATTGCCGCGCTGGCCGACAAGACGGGCTTGGCGCAGAGCACGCTCTACCGGCAGATCGCGCTCCTCAAACGCTGGGGCTTCGTTGCCGAACACGAGGGCGAATACGGACCGGGCCCCCTGTGCGTGCAACTCGCATGGGGCTTTGACCAGTCGTCGTTCCTGATTCACGAAGCGCAGCCCGACATGGCGGCGCTGGCCGCGTCGTCCGGCGAAACCATCGGTCTGCTTGTCGCCGTGAAGGACCAAGCCGTGTGCCTGGACATGGTGGAAAGCCAGCATCCGCTGCGCTGCTCGTTCACCAAGGGTCGCGGGCTGCCGCTGGCGCGGGGCGCGTCGGCCAAGTCGCTGCTGGCGTTCATGCCGCAGGCCCGTCTGCAGGCCGCGCTGGCCTATCTGGCCGACGAGGCCGGCGTGGATGCCGCCCGGCTGACCGGCGAGCTGGACGCCATCCGCGCGCAGGGCTACGCCGTGACCGACAGCGAGGTCGACGCCGGCGTCTGGGGCGTGAGCGTGCCGATCTTCCAGCGGCCGAACCAGGCCGTGGCCTCGATCACGCTGATGGCGCCGTCCACGCGCGCCGCGCAGCATCCGGACGCGCTGATCGACATGACCCTTGCCGCCGCCCGCCGCATTTCAGAACGCTTGAAGGCCGCCTGACGCCGCAGTGCCTGCCGCATCCGATTATCTGATTTACCCGCTTTACCGCTAAGCCCGTTCCTAGCCGCAACGATCGTCGTACCCACCGTCGTACCACCTGCCGCACCCACCTCCATAGGACCCCACCATGACCACTCGCCGCACCCTGCTGTCCGCCGCCCTGACCCTGAGCCTTGCCTGGGCCGCCGGCGCCGCGCACGCTCAGGAAACGATCCGCGCCGTCACCGACGCCACCTTCCCGCCGATGGAATTCGTCAAGGATGGCAAGCGCACCGGCTTTGACATCGAGCTGGTCGAAGCGCTGGCCGGCGCGATGGGCAAGAAGGTCGAATGGATCGACATCGACTTCAAGGGCCTGATTCCGGCGCTGCAGGCTGGCCGTGCCGACATCGCGGTATCCGCCATCTACATCACGCCCGAGCGCAGCAAGGTCGTCGATTTCACCGACCCGTACTATGCGGGCGGCCTGGTGGTGCTGACCAAGGCCGACGGCCCCATCAAGACGATCAAGGACCTCGATGGCCGCAAGGTGTCTGTGCAGGTTGGCACGAAGTCGGTGAACTACCTGAAAGAGCATTTCCCCAAGGTGCAGCGCGTGGAAGTCGAGAAGAACCAGGAGATGTTCAACCTGGTGCAGATCGGCCGCGCCGATGCCGCGGTGACGGGCAAGCCCGCCGCCAAGCTGTTCGCGCAGAGCACCAACGGCCTGACCGTCCTGAACGAGCAGGTCACGACCGAGGACTATGGCATCGCCGTGCCCAAGAGCAAGCCTGAGCTCACGCGCGATCTGAACGCCGCGCTGCAGAAGCTGAAGGCCGATGGCAGCTACCAGGCCATCGTGAACAAGTGGTTCGAGGCGCCCGCGAAATGAACCTGGAATTTTCACCCGTCTTCGCCGACTTCGACGCGCTGATGCGGGGCGCGCTGGTCACCGTCGAGGTGACCGCGGGCGCCTTGCTGCTGGGCTGCGTGATGGGGCTTTTGGTCGGTATCGGCCGGCTCAATCCGCAGCGCCGCATCACATATCACCTGTGCAGCACGTACCTGCTGTTCTTCCGGGGCACGCCGCTGCTGGTGCAGTTGTTCATCTGGTTCTTCGGCTTGCCGCAGTTTGGCGTGACGCTGCCGGCGTTCGCTTGCGGCGTGCTGGGCCTGGGCATGTATTCCGGGGCCTATGTGTCGGAGATCGTGCGGGGCGCGATCCAGTCGGTGGATCGCGGCCAGACGGAGGCGGCACGCTCGTTGGGCATGTCGTCCGGCCAAGCCATGCGCATCATCATCCTGCCGCAGGCTTTCGTGCGCATGATTCCGCCGCTGGGCAACGAGTTCATCGCGCTCATCAAGAACTCGGCGCTGGTCTCGCTGTTGACCATTCACGATCTGATGCACGAAGGGCAGAAGATCATCAGCGTGTCATACCGCTCGCTGGAAACCTACCTGGTGGTGGCTTTGATCTATCTGGCGCTGACCACGACCGCCATGGTGATTTTGCGCAAGATCGAGCATCGTCTGCGCGCGGGAGGAATGGTGCAATGAGCCTCGTCATCGAAGGTCAGGAAATGATCCGCATCCGCGGCCTGCACAAGTCCTACGGCGATCATGCCGTCCTGCGCGGCATCGATTTCGATGTGCTGAAGTCGCAGGTGGTGGTGGTCATCGGACCCAGCGGTTCGGGCAAGAGCACCTTGCTGCGTTGCTGCAATGGGCTGGAAGTGGCCCAGCGCGGCACGGTCGATATCTGCGGCCAGACGCTGCAGGCGGACGGGGCGATGTTGCCCGAAGCCGAACTGAACCAGTTGCGCACGCAGGTGGGCATGGTGTTTCAGGGCTTCAATCTGTTCCCGCACCTGTCGGTGCTGGACAACGTGACCGTCGGCCCCCGCACGCTGCTCGGCATGGGGCGTGAGCAGGCCAATGCGATGGCGTCCGACCTGCTCAACAAGGTGGGCCTGTCGCAGAAGATGGCGGCCATGCCCGCCAGCCTGTCGGGAGGCCAGAAGCAGCGCGTGGCCATCGCGCGTGCGCTGGCCATGCAGCCGCAGGTGATGCTGTTTGATGAGCCGACGTCGGCGCTGGACCCGGAATTGGTGGGCGAAGTGCTGCAGGTCATGAAGCTGCTTGCCCGCGAAGGCATGACCATGATGGTCGTTACGCACGAAATGGGCTTTGCGCGCGACGTGGCGGACGTGGTGGCCGTGATGGACGGCGGCGTCATCCTGGAATCCGGCCCGCCGGAGGTGATCTTCAGCGAGCCGCGCGAAGCCCGCACCCGCGAGTTCCTGCAGGCGGTCCTGAGCGCGGGTCCGGGGGCGGCAGCATGAGCGCGCCGCAACTGGACAAAAGCCTGTGGAAGGCGCGCGACGACAGCGCCGAACAGGGCGACACGCGCCGGCTTGCGCACATCGTCCAGGCCGAAGCAGGGCAGGCCGAAGCGGGCGAGGCCGTGGTGCTGGGCTTTGCGTGCGACGCGGGCGTGGCGCGCAACCAGGGCCGGGTGGGCGCCGCCGCGGGGCCAGCCGGCATCCGCAGGTATCTGGCGGGCCTGCCGGCGCACGGTCTGACGCGTCTGCTGGATGCCGGGGACGTCGAATGCCACGGCGACAAACTGGAGGACGCGCAGGAGCGCCTGGGCCTGCGTCTGGCCGAACTGATGGGGCGGGGCGCCCGGCCGGTCGTGCTGGGCGGCGGGCATGAAATCGCCTGGGGCAGTTTCCAGGGATTGGCCCGCTGGCTGGACGCGCGCGGCGACGCCGGCGCCGTGCTGGTGCTGAACCTGGACGCGCACTTCGATCTGCGTACGGGCCGCCCCGGCAGCTCCGGCACGCCGTTCGACCAGATTGCGACAGACAGCGAGGCGCGCGGGCGCGACCTGCAATACGCCTGCCTGGGGGTCTCACGGCTGGCCAATACGCCGGCGCTCTACGCCCGCGCCGCGGAAATCGGGGCCGCGTGGATCGAAGACCGCGACATGCAGGAGCGTCATCTTGAGGCGCGGCTGGCCGATGTGGACGCGCTGCTGGCCAAGGCGCAGCATGTGTACCTGACGATCGACCTGGACGTGCTGCCCGCGGGCGTGATGCCGGGGGTGTCCGCGCCGGCGCCCTATGGCGTGCCGATGTCCGTGGTCGAGGAGATCGTCCTGCGGGTCAAGGCAAGCGGCAAACTTCGGCTGGCGGACCTGGCGGAGTTCAACCCCAAGTTCGACGTCGACGGGCACGGCGCGCGCGCGGCGGCGCGTCTGGCCTGGCAGTTGCTGTCGGTGTGATTTGAGGCTGGCGAGGTGTCTGACACCCTTGCCGCGGCAGTGCAGGCTGTAGACCGTCTCGCCAGGGTGTCAGACACCGGGTGATGCGGTGTTCTTGCTGCGATGGGCAGGATGCCAATGGAGGTGTCTGACACCCTTGCCGCAGTGGTGCAGGCTGTAGGCCGTCTCCCCAGGGTGTCAGACACCGGTGCACATGAAGGGCGGCTCCCAACGCGGGGGGCTGCCCTTTTTATTGGCCCCGTGGCGGCCAGCGCAGGCTGGACGCCGCCACATTGCGGGCTTAGGATAGGTGCAGCTTCCGGCCCCGCCTGCGACCCGTTCGGTATTCGCAACGATTATGCGTCCCTATTTAAAATATTTAAACTTTAAATAGGGACGCTATAACTTTCGTGGATAAAATGGCGCAACTTTGTCAGGAGAGCATGCTCATGTCTCAAACTCCCACCCATGCCTTGCCGTCTTATCTGAATGCCGAGGACCTCGGCCCCTGGGGTAATTACCTGCAACAAGTCGACCGGGTCACGCCGTACCTCGGTTCCCTGAGCCGGTGGGTCGAGACGCTGAAGCGTCCGAAGCGCTCGCTGATCGTCGATGTGCCGATCGAACTCGACAACGGCACCATCGCCCACTTCGAGGGCTACCGCGTGCAGCACAACGTGTCGCGCGGCCCGGGCAAGGGTGGGGTGCGTTTCCACCAGGACGTGACGCTGTCCGAAGTGATGGCGCTGGCGGCCTGGATGTCGGTGAAGAACGCGGCGGTCAACCTGCCGTACGGCGGGGCCAAGGGCGGCATCCGTGTCGACCCGCGCAAGCTCTCCGCCTCGGAACTCGAACGCATGACGCGCCGCTACACCAGCGAAATCGGCGTCATCATCGGACCGTCCAAGGACATTCCCGCCCCTGACGTGAACACCAACGCCCAGACCATGGCCTGGATGATGGACACGTACTCCATGAACGAAGGCGCCACCGCCACCGGCGTGGTCACCGGCAAGCCGATCGCGCTGGGCGGCAGCCTGGGCCGCGTCGAGGCCACCGGCCGCGGCGTGTTCGTCGTGGCGTGTGAAGCCGCGCGCGACCGGAACATCGATGTAGCCGGCGCGCGTGTCGTCGTGCAGGGTTTCGGCAACGTGGGCGGCACCGCCGCCCGCCTGTTTCATGAAGCCGGCGCCAAAGTCATTGCCGCGCAGGATCACACCGGCACCGTGCACAACGCGGCTGGCCTGGACGTTCACAAGCTGCTGTCGCACGTGTCGCAGACTGGCGGCGTGGGCGGCTTCTCGGGCGGCCAGGCGCTGGACAAGAACGAATTCTGGACGCTGGAAACCGAATTCCTGATCCCGGCAGCCCTGGAAAGCCAGATCACCGTCGACAACGCCGCCAAGGTGCGCGCCAAGATCGTGGTCGAAGGCGCCAACGGCCCCACGACCCCGGAAGCGGACGACATCCTGGCCGAGAACGGCGTGTACGTCGTGCCGGACGTGCTGGCCAACGCTGGTGGCGTGACGGTCAGCTACTTCGAATGGGTGCAGGATTTCTCCAGCTTCTTCTGGAGCGAGGAAGAGATCAACCAGCGCCTCGAACGCCTGATGCGTGAAGCCTATGCCGCGGTGGCGCAGGTGTCTCGCGAGCACAAGGTGACGTTGCGCACCGCCGCGTTCATCGTTGCTTGCACGCGCATTCTGCAGGCCCGCCAGGTGCGCGGCCTGTATCCGTAAAGACTGAATCGACGATGCGTCCTCGGGCGCGTCGCCGAGGAGGCAGAGAGAGACAAAAAAAGGAATCGCTCCGCAAGGAGCGATTCCTATTTGTGGCGCCAGAAAATGCCGAATGGATGTCGGGCGTCTTCGCTTGAGGACGCCAGCCGCGATGGTGGCTTCACGAAGCCGGCAGCAGCTCCGGCTTCAGGATGCCGCGCAGGTCCTGGTACGAAATCGCCAGTTCCGGCTCGCCGTGCGAATACGGCGCGATCGAATAGGCGTCGTACTTGACCACGATGCCGTCGCGCGTGAGCGCGAAGTTGTCGCTTTCCTGGAACGGCCACATCTTGTTGTAGGCCGCCGGGTCGCGTTTGGCGTCCGGGTTGCCGGTCAGCCATTTGGCGTGCGCGCGCTGCAAGGCCGCGACGTACTCGGCGCGGCGTCCCGGGATCAGCGCTTCGTCCAGGCTCATCACGCGGCCGCGGCTGCGTTCCCAGTTCAGATATTGCGTGGCCGGGATGCCGTGCGCGGCGCCGGTCAGATACTGTTCCGTGTGCAGTTCGATGGAGACGACGTCCCCCACCGTGTCTTTCACGCTGGCCTTGAAGTAGGTCGCGTCGCGCGGACGGGCCGTGGACCAGAAATACGTCGTGTATTCCGACAGCGTGTTGTAGGGGCCGCGGCGATTCGCGTCGGTGCCGGTCATGTAGGCGAGCACGTGGTCCACCAGCGCGGTCAGCTTCGGGATGCCGGGGAAGGCCACGCTGTCGATCTCGATGCGCGGGCAGTCGCCCTCGCAGCCCGGCTTGCTGGCGGCCCACTTGATGCGCTCGGTGGACAGGTCGCCCACCTTTTCCGGCGTGGCCGTTGACTGGGCATCGGGCGTTGCCAGTGTGATGTTCGACGGGGGCGTGCTGCTGCACCCGGCAAGGGCCAGCAGGGCGGCGCCCAGAATCAGACCGCGTATCGCGCCAGGCGGCGTGAATGTGCGATTCATGCAATTACCTCCAAAAACCGAGGCGCCGTCAGGGCACGACGCCTGTCCACTCGGCGCGGGAGAACTTTTCGTCCGCCTGCGCCTGGGCGCGCGCGAGCGTCTCGCTGCCCACGCTGCCCGGGGTCAGACGGTGCAGGCCGGCAAAAGTTTCCACCATGCGGTCGATGATGACCTCGCGCGCCAGGCCGGTCTGCGTGCGCAGGGGATCGACGCGCTTCTTGGCGCTGGTGGTGCCCTTGTCGGAAAGCTTCTCGCGGCCAATGCGCAAGACCTCGACCATCTTGTCGGCGTCGATGTCGTAGGACATGGTGACGTGATGCAGCACGGCGCCCGCGCGGCGGGCTTGCGCCGCGCCGCCGATCTTGCCGATGTCGGAGGCGATGTCGTTGAGCGGCTGATACCACGCCTTGATGCCCAGGCCCTGCAGCGCGGTCAGCACCCAGGCGTCGAGGAAGGCGTACGACTCCTGGAAGCTCATGCCGTGGACCAGCGCCTGCGGGGCGCTCAGCGAATAGGTGATGGAGTTGCCGGGCTCGATGAACATCGCGCCGCCGCCGCTCACGCGCCGCACCACCTCGATGCCGTGGCGCGCGGCGCCTTCCGGATCGACTTCGTTCTTCAGGGATTGGAAGCGGCCGATCACGACGGCCGGCGCCGACCATTCCCAGATGCGCAGCGTGGGAGGCCGCTGTCCGGCGCCGACTTCGTCGGTAATGACCGCGTCCAGCGCCATGTGCAGCGCGGGCGGCTGCGGGCCTTCATGGATCAGTTGCCAGTCGTAGTCGTTCCAGTCGGTGCGGGTCATGCCAGCGCCCTCCGCAGCACCACCGCGATGGCTTCAGCCGAGAAGCCGAACATCTCGGCGTCGGCCGGCAGGGCCGATTGCACGGCCACCGCCAGCTCGAGTTCGCCGGCGTCCGCGGGCATGCCATTCAGGCCGCGGTTGATGGCTTCGAGGGCTTCGGGCGGTTCAAGAAAAAAGTCGCCGCTGATGCGCACGTCGGCCAGACGGCCATCGCGCACTTCGAGATCCGCGACGACCAGTTTGCCGCCGGGGACTTTGTATTCGCCATGCAAGGGCATTGGGCGCTCCTTTCGAAAATCAGAATCAGACGTTACAGGCTGAGCTTCATGCCGTCGTGGCTGGCCTTGAAACCCAGGCTTTCGTAGAACCGGCGCGCATCGGGACGCGCGCGGTCCGTGGTGAGCTGGACCAATCCGCAGCCCTGGCTGCGGCACTGTTCGATGGCCCATTCGAACATGGCGCGGCCCAGGCCCGCGCCGCGGAATGCCGACGCGATGCGCACGCTTTCGATCTGGCCGCGCCACAGGCCCAGCCGCGACAGGCCGGGTATGAACGATAACTGCAAACAGCCCACCAGTTGTGAATCCTGCTCAACCACGGCCAGGAATTGATTGGAATCCTGTTCAATTGCCTCGAAGGCGGCGACATAGCGCGGGTTCAACGGGATGGACGCGTCCTCGCGTCCGGCGCCCAGGTCGTCATCGGCCAGCATGGCCACAATGGCGGGCAGATCGGCCGCGCGCGCGCGGCGAAAGACGCGTTGCGGTGCATTCATGGCGCGCTCCTTGGGCGTTAGCGGACGTGTTGGGCGGTCTGGCCGAACAGGATGCGGCGCGCTTCGTCGTCGCTGAGCGGGGGCGTGGTGTTGATCGTGTCGGCCAGCGCGTAGGCGCGTTGCGTCGCGGGGCGTGCGCGGATGGCGTCGAACCAGCGCTTGAGGTGCGGAAAGTCGTTCAGGTCCTGGCCCTGCTTGGCGTGCGGCACGATCCACGGGTAGGCCGCCATGTCGGCGATGGAATAGTCGCCGGCGACGAATTCGCGGTCGGCCAACCGTTTGTTCAGCACGCCGTACAGGCGATTGGTTTCGTTGACGTAACGATCGATGGCGTAGGTAATGCGTTCCTGCGCGTAGCCCGAGAAGTGGTGGTTCTGGCCGGCCATGGGACCCAGGCCGCCCATTTGCCAGAAGAGCCATTGCGACACTTCAGCGCGGCCGCGCACGTCGGCGGGCAGGAACTTGCCGGTCTTTTCGGCCAGGTATTGCAGGATGGCGCCGGACTCGAACAACGGGATCGGCGCGCCGCCATCGGCGGGCGCCTGATCCACGATCGCGGGGATGCGGTTGTTGGGCGCGATGGCCAGGAATTCGGGTTTGAACTGGTCGCCGCGGCCGATGTTGACGGGGTGGATCTTGTACGGCAGGCCGGTCTCTTCGAGGAACATCGTGATCTTGTGACCGTTGGGGGTAGTCCAGTAATAGAGATCGATCATGGGGGTGTCCTGTTCGTCATGGCGCCGCGGGCAGCCGCCCGCGGATGGGAAGGGCCATGATAGCGGCGCGAACCGGACGCACGCCTGAATAACCGGGGACCGGGTGCGGGTTTGCCCTAAACCGCACCCGCCCGCGGGCTGCGCGGCAGGCGCCAGCTCCAGTTCAGGCTGACGGCGGCGGCGGCCAGGAAGATCAGCGCCACGCCAGCCACTTGCGTCACATCCATGCGATGGCCGTAGACCACGAAGTCCAGCAGGATGGCGACCGCGGGATAGATGAAGCTGAGCGCGGCGGTGGAGGTGGTGGGCAGCTTCTGGATGGCCGAGTACATCAGGATGTACATCAGGCACGTATGGATCAGGCCCAGCGCCACCAGATACCCCCATTGCACGGGCTGCGCGGGCAGGGCGTTGAAGTCCGCCATGGGCAGCAGCATCACCGCGCCCAGCGTTACCTGCACCAGCGCCAGCACCTGCGGCGGGATGCCCTTCAGGCGCTTCACGATAATGGCGGTGATGCCATAGAGCGCGGCCGCGCCCAACCCCAACATCAGTCCCGACAGATACGCGCCGCCGCCCGCCGCGCCCGCGTCGCCAAGACGCAGCACCAGCAGCAGGCCCGCAAAGGCCACGAGCGACCACGCGACCTTGCCGCGCGAGGGGCGCTCGCCCAGGAACAGCACACCCAGGCCGATCAGGAAAAACGGCTGCACGTTGTAGACGGCGGTGGCCAGCGAAATGGACGCCAGGCGGTAGGCCGAAAACAGCAGCACCCAGTTCAGCACCAGCGCCGCGCCGGCGATCAGCGCCAGGGCCAGCGTCTTCGGGGTGAACAGGCCGGGCTTGAGCAGGCCGCGCGCCCAGCAGTATAGAAAGAGCGACAGCGCGCCGAACACACAGCGGAAGAAGACGACGTTCCAGGCGCTTTGCCCGGACTCCAATACGAAAACGCCCAGGGTGCCCGACAGGGTCATCGCGGCCGCCATCTGCAGGAGGCCCGTGCGTTCGGTCGAGGGGATCATGATGGTTCTCCGATAGGCCGTCTGGCCAGGAATTTGATGGAGAAATTATCCCAGGCAGTTCAATCTGCTTATATGATCTTGCGGTGGCAGTTTTGGGTTTCAACCTTGCTTTGGGTGGAATTTATGCAGAACGACCTAAAAAATGAAAGTCCGGTTCTGGATGGAATTGACCGCCGTCTGGTGGAGATGCTGTCGGCCAATGCGCGCACCACCACGGCCGATCTGGCGCGGCAGGTCGGCATGTCCGCGCCCAGCGTCGCGGACCGCATGCGTCGGCTTGAAGAGTCTGGGGTGATCCGCGCGTACACGCTGGACGTGGATCCGGTGGCGCTGGGTTATACGCTGGAGGCAATCGTGCGCATCCGGCCGCTGCCCGGGCAGTTGCGCCACGTCGAGGGCCTGATCCAGCAGATTCCGGAATTCGTGGAGTGCGACAAGGTGACGGGCGATGACTGCTTCATCGCCCGCATGGTGCTCAGGTCGATCACGCATCTGGACGGCATCCTGGAGCGCGTGACCGAATTCGCCGAGACCAACACCGCCATCGTCAAGGCGCACACCGTGCGCAGGCGGCTGCCGCCGCTGCGCTAGACGGGGGCGGACAGGGCCTGTGTGATGTCCTCGCGCAGGCTGGCGGGCGTGTCGGTAGGGGCATAACGTTTGATGACGCGGCCGTCGCGTCCCACCAGGAACTTGGTGAAATTCCACTTGATGCCTTCGGTGCCGAAGACGCCGGGTTTCTCGCCCTTGAGCCACTGGTACAGCGGGTGGGCGTTCGCGCCGTTGACGTCAATCTTGGCGAACAGCGGAAAAGTGATGTCGTACTGGGTGCTGCAGAAATTCTGGATCTCGGCTTCGTCGCCGGGCTCCTGGTGGCCGAACTGGTCGCACGGAAAACCCAGCACGGTCAGCCCGTCGTCGTGGAACGACCGGTAGAGCTCTTCCAGGCCCGCATACTGCGGCGTGAACCCGCATTTGGACGCGACGTTGACCACCAGCAGCACGCGGCCGCGATACGTTTCTAAAGACTGTTCCGTGCCGTCGATGGCGCGGGCGGAGAAATCATGGATCGTGCTCATGCGGGCTCCTGAAATCGGGCGTCCGAACGCGGCGGCGCGGGCGCGAGGGCAGACCTGCGAGTGTAGCGCCGGACAGCGGCGTGGGGGCTTTCCGGCTGCGCGGCCAAGCCCGTCCTATGATGCGGTGTTGCCGAAGACCCGGTTTGAAAGGAGCCCCGCATGGAAGGAATGATCGAGCGACTTGAGGCCATGCTGGCCAAGGGCACGGACAACCTGCTGCTGCGGTTTTCGCTGGGTAAGGCTTATGCGGAGCAGGAAAGCTTTGCCGATGCCGCGACGCATCTGCGCGCGGCGCTGGCCTTCGATCCCACGTATTCCGTCGCCTGGAAATGGCTGGGCAAGGCCTGCCTTGGGCTGGGCGACAAGCCGGGCGCGCGCGCCGCCTGGGAGTCTGGATTGCAGGCGGCCCAGGCGCGGGGCGACCAGCAGGTCGTCAAGGAATTGCAGGTGTTCATCAAGCGCCTGAACAAGGAAGCGGCCGCGGGCGCCTGACCGACCCGCCGCGCGCGGGGGTGAAGTCCCCGCATCCTATATCCCGCGATCGCCCGTCAGGGCAAATGGGGTTTGCGGTGCGGGCAACAGTTGTCTGGCTTCAGCGGCCAGGGGCGCCAGCGGCACACCCGACACGCGGAATACCTCAATTGCGTGCCGCAGCCGGGCGCCATCCGTGCGCAGATTCTCCACCGCCTGCGACGCCTGCTCGACACGCGCGGCGTTGCCCTGCGCGGCGCTGTCGGTTTCGGTGATCGTGCGGCTTACGGTGTCGATGCCCGCGTGCTGGTCAGTGGAGGTCGCAGCGATCTCGTTGATGATGCGGGTGACCTGCTGCACCGAGTTCACGATGTCGCGCATGCTGGCGCCTGCCCGTTCGACGTGCCGCACGCCTTCGCCGACCCGCGCATCCGAGCTTTCGATCAGCGCCTTGATTTCGCGCGCGGCGGTGGCGCTTTTCTGTGCGAGGCTGCGCACTTCGCTGGCGACCACCGCGAAGCCCTTGCCGGCCTCGCCAGCGCGCGCGGCTTCGACCGCGGCGTTCAGCGCCAGGAGGTTGGTCTGGAAGGCGATGCCGTCGATGATGCCCACGATCTCGGCAATGCGAGACGAGCTTTGGACGATGCCCTGCATCGCTTGCGCGGCCTCGTCGACCACCTGGCCGCCTCGCCGCGCAAAATCGCTGGCCTGATTGGCCATGGCATCGGCGTCGAGCGCGTTCGCCGCGTTCTGCTTCACCGTCGCCGCCAGTTGTTCCATGCTGGCCGCGGCCTCTTCCAGCGACGCGGCCTGACGTTCGGTGTGGGCCGACAGGTCGGCGTTGCCGTCCGCGATGTCGGCGGCCGATTTCAAGGCGTTTTCGATGCCGGCATGCACGTCGCGGGTGATGCTGACCAGACTTTTGCGCATGACTTCCAGGGAGAATTTCAGTTCGCCGATTTCGTCCTGGGCCAGGGGGCCGGAGAGCGGGGTGCTCAGGTTGCCCGCCGCGATCTGGCGCGTGAAGTCCGTGGCCGCGCCCAGCAGCCCGGCGATGGACCGGGCAAAGCCCCAGCCCGCCGCGAAGATCAGGCCCACGCCGCCTGCGGTCAACGCCGCGGCAACGGCCAGCGCCTCGGAAGAGAGGCGCGTGTGCAGACCGTAGATCGCCGCTGCCGCCGCAGTCAGAAACAGGGAGGCCGACAGCACCGCCCACGCCAGCATGCGCGAGCGCACGCCGGTCAGCCGGCCGCGGGTCAGGCGTGCCAGGACGCCGCGCAAACCTGTGGGCCGGACCTGGCCGGCGTGCAGCCGGATGCCAGGCGCCGTGCCCAGACGCAGGCTGTCGTAGGCGGCTTGCGCGGCCTCGATCTGCGCGCGTGCCGGCTTGACGCGCACCGACGCGTAGCAGACCGTCACGCCGCGCTCGATGATGGGCGTGACATTGGCCAGCACCCAGTAGAACCCGCCGTCCTTGCGCCGGTTCTTGACCATGCCCGTCCAGGGTTCGCCGCGCTGGAGGGTGCGCCACAGGTCTTCGAAGGCGGCCTGCGGCATGTCCGGATGACGCACGATGTTGTGGGCCGCGCCCACCAGCTCTTCGCGCGAGAAGCCGCTGACCTCGACGAACGCGGGATTGGCATAGATGATCCGGCCGCGGGAATCGGTGCGGGAGATCAGATACTGCTCGTCGCGGAGTACGGTTTCCCGGTCGTTGACCGGTTGATTGTTGCGCATGCGTCGCTCGTCCTGTGATGGGCGAGGGCATCATCGGGGACGGGCGCGGTGGCGGCAATGATGTACGTCAACGCCGTCACAGGTTCGGCGGCTTATACGGCGGGCAGATTGCCGAAGGCTTCCAGCGCCCGCAGCCGGCTTTGCGCCAGATCGACGATCGGCTCTGGATACCCGGCGGCGGCGCGCTCCATCGGGTTGGGGTCGTGGATCGCCTTGTCGTCCAGGTGCGCCAGTTCGGGCAGCCATTCGCGCAGGAATGCGCCGCTCGGATCGAACCTGCGCGATTGCGACAAGGGATTGAAGACGCGGAAATAGGGTACGGCGTCGGCGCCCGTCGAGGCGCTCCATTGCCAGCCGCCGTTGTTGGCGGCCAGGTCGCCGTCCACGAGCTGGCCCATGAACCACGCCTCGCCCAGACGCCAGTCGATCAGCAGGTTCTTGGACAGAAACATCGCCGTCACCATGCGCAGCCGGTTGTGCATCCAGCCCAGCGCCAGCAACTGGCGCATGGCGGCGTCCACGATGGGAATGCCGGTCTTGCCCTGCTGCCAGGCCGCCAGATCGTCGGGCGCGTCGCGCCACGGCACGGCGGCGGTTTCCGGCTTCATGGGCTGGTGCATGGACAGGGCGGGAAAGGCGGCCAGGAGGTGCTGGTAGAACTCGCGCCACAGCAATTCGTTGATCCAGGTGGCGACGCCGGCCTTGCCGCTGTCGATCTCGCCCTGGTTGGCCGTCAGCGCGGCGCGCAGCGCCTGTCCCGGGGACAGGACGCCCGCGGCCAGATAGGGCGACAGGCAGCTTGTGGCGGGCAGCGAGGGGAAATCGCGCTCGTCCTTGTACGCAAAGATCGCGTCGTCGGCAAAGGCGGCCAGCCGCTCGCTGGCCGCGGTTTCGCCCGCCGGCCACAGCGCGCGCACCGCGTCGTTGGGCGCGTCGAACCCGTCGAACGATGCCGGCAGGGGGTCGGACTTCCAGCGCGGCGGGGTCTGGGCGCGCGGCGCGGCGATGGGGCGCAGCGGGGCGCTGCGCAGTCGCTCGCGGCAGGTGCGGGCGTAGGGCGTGTAGACGCGGTAGCACTCGCCCTTGCCGTTCAGCACGGTGCCGGGACGCAGCAGCGTCGCGCCATGGTGCAGGGTCCAATCGACGCCGATGTCCGCCAGGGCGTTTGCGACCGAGTCGTCGCGGCGCCGTTCGTTGACGCCCCATTCGGCATTGGCGTGGACCTGTTCGATGGCGTACTCCTGGCAGAACCCCGCCACGGCCCGCGGCGCGTGGCGCCAGTCGTCCACGGTGACCAGCTTCAGGGGAATGCCGGCCTGCGCCAGGTCGTGGGACAGCTCGCGCAGGTTGCGCAGCCAGAAATCCACCTTGGCCGGGGCGTCGCCATGTTGGCGCCATTGGCCCGGTGCAGCCAGGAAAAGGGCGGTAACCGTGCCGGCCTCGGCCGCCGCGGCCAGCGCGACGTTGTCGTGCATGCGCAGGTCGGTGCGTAGCCAGAGCAGCGTATTCATGGGAGGGCTCCAGGGACGGGGCCGGGCAAGGCGGGCCGGCGAGGCTGCGATTCTATCCCGAGCCCGCGCGTGGCCCCGCAGGGGCATGGAATACGATGTAAAAACTACGAGGAGATGTGACGGATGTTGCGGCGCAACCCGCTGCGCCGCGGCCTCGCAAGGGGGAGAGCCGAGCGGGCGTCCGGGCGGCCGAGACGCCCGAATTTGCCGTCAAACCATGAAACACGCTGGCCTGCGGGGCGTATTGACGCACGCGGGACCCCGCCATGTAATGCAAATAAACGACTAAGAGCAGGCAAACGCTATGGGAAACCTGATGGACTTCCGACCGTCCTTTCTGAAGGGGCGCACACCCGCAGGCAAGACGTCCCGCGATGTATTGCAGAAGCTTTGGCAATCGGTCGATTTGCCGGAGGAGTCGCTGGAGCACGTGGTGCTGACGGGCGCCGAGCCTGTCGTCCCATCTTCATTCGCCGTGGGTACGGCGGCGCAGGCCAGCATGGCCGCCGCCGCGCTGGCTGCTGCCGAGGTCTGGCATCTGCGTGGCGGCGCCCGCCAACAGGTCAGCGTAGACATGCTGCATGCGGCGCAGGAGTGCCGCAGCCACTTCACGATCAACGGCGTCACGCCCAATATCTGGGATCCGATTACGGGCGTCTATCGTTGCGGCGATGGAGGCTGGGTGCGCATCCACGCCAATTTCGCGCATCACCGTGACGGTGCGTTGGCGTTGCTGGGCTGCCCGACGGGCGACGGCGCGACGCGCGAGGCCGTGGAACGCGCGCTGAGCCGCTGGAAGGCGCTGGATTTCGAACAGGTCGCGGCCGATGCCGGCATGGTGGTGTCAGCCATGCGCTCATTCGAGGAATGGGATCGCCACCCGCAAGGGCAGGCCGTCGCGGCGCAGCCCCTCCTGACCATCGAACGCATTGGCGAGGCCGATCCGCGCCCGCTGCCCAAGTACGCGCAGATCGCGCGTCCGCTGCAGGACATCCGCGTGCTCGACCTGACGCGCATCATCGCCGGACCGGTGTGCGGCCGCGCGTTGGCTGCCTATGGCGCCGACGTGATGCTGGTCAACAGCCCGCAATTGCCCAATATCGACAACATCATCGACACCAGCCGCGGCAAGCTGTCGGTGCTGGCCGACCTGGATACGGCGGATGGCCGCATCGCGCTTGGCAATTTGCTGCGCAGCGCGCACATCTTCGTGCAGGGTTACCGTCCGGGCGGGATGTCCGCGCTTGGATTCGGTCCCCTGGACGCGGCGCGCATCCGTCCCGGCATCGTCTACGTGTCCTTGAATGCGTATGGCACGACGGGTCCGTGGGCCAACCGCCGCGGTTTCGATTCCCTGGTGCAGACGTCCACCGGTTTCAACCACGCGGAAGCGCTGGCGGCCGGGCAGGCGACGCCCAAGGCGTTGCCCATGCAGATCCTGGATCATGCCTCGGGTTACCTGATGGCGTTCGGCGCGCAGGCGGCGCTGGCGCGCCAGGCGACCGAAGGCGGCAGTTGGCACGTGCGGGTGTCGCTTGCCCAGACGGCGCACTGGCTTCGTGGCCTTGGCCGGGTCGATGGCGGGCTGGACTGTGCGATGCCCGGGTTTGACGGCCTGATGGAAACGTCGCCGTCAGGCTTTGGCGAACTGGTCGCCGTGCGGCATGCGGCGCGCTTCTCGGAAACGCCGGCGCGGTGGATCCGGCCGTCCAGCCCCCCGGGTACGCATCCGACGGTCTGGCCGTTCAATTAAGTCGGGCAGATTAAGGCGGGCAGTTTAAGTCGGGAAGTTGGCGCGCGCGGTGAGCGCGCGCCATGGCCTTATTGCTTTGCCTTCCAGGCCCGCAGCGCCCGCATCGTGTTCGTGACGTGCGATTCGGGGCTCATGTCCGTGAATTCATACAGGATCTTGCCTTCCGGCGAGATCACGTAAGACACGCGCTGCGCATACTCCGGCCGCCTGTCGTGCACGGCGTCATAAGCCTTCATCACTTTGCCGTCGCTGTCCGCCGCGACGGCAAATTTGTTGCGGCATTCGCTGACGGAGAACTTCTTGAGCGTGTCGATGTTGTCGGTGGATACGCCGATGACGGTGGCGCCAAGCGACTTGTATTCGTCCGTGGCTTCCGCAAAGTTGTGGGCTTCGATGGTGCAGCCCTGCGTGAAGGCCGCCGGAAAGAAATACAGCACCACGGGACCTTGCTTGAGTGCTTCGTTCAGCTTGAACGTGTATTCGTTGCCGCCCAGCGAAGCGGGCACGCTGAAGTCCGGTGCGGGCGCGCCGACGGGCAGTGCGGCATTCGCCGCCGTGCCGGCCAGCAGGCCGCATACCAGGAACCAGGGGGCAAGGCGCTTCATGGGAGTCTCCAGTTGGGACCGCGAAAAAGCCGCGGCAAGCTGCCTACTGTAGCGGCGCGGCGGGCGAGGGTCCAGTTCAGCCGCCATCAGGCCCGCCACGGCCATTGCCCCGGGATTGGTCGCGCTGCTGCTGTTGCTGCTGTTGCTGCTGCCGGGCCTGCTGGTCGCGCTGCTGTTGATGGCGTTGCTGTGTCTGCTGCTGGTCGCGTTCCCGTTGCTGGCGCGCCTGCTGTTCGTGCTCTTGACGGTCCTGCGCCATTTGCCGCGCGCGGTCATCGCGTTCGCGCTGCTGGCGCGCCTGTTGATCCTGCTGCCGCCGCTCACGCAGATCCTGCTGGTTCTGCTGGTCGCGCTGCAATTGCTGGCGGGCCTGTTGGTCGCGCATCTGCTGTTGGCGAAGCTGCTGCTGCGCCTGCGCGTCGTTCTGCTGGCGGTTGCGGTCCTGCTGCTCACGGGCTTGCTGCTCGCGAGCCTGCTGCTGGCGCTGCTGGTCGTTTCTGAGTTGATCGCGCGCCTGCTGGTCGCGGACCTGCTGCTGGCGGTCTTGCGCCAGGCGGTCGGGCTGTGCGGAAGGGTCGCGCGGACGCTGCCCAGGCCGTCCGTCACGCCCGCGATCGTCGGTCAGGGCTGACCCAGGCGGCGGGTTGTTGCCCTGCGCGCGGCCATCCCGGCCCGGTCTGCCGTTGTCAGCATGGTCCAGATACGCCTGCGGCGGCCGTCCCTTGTTGTGTTCGTAGAACTGCGCACGGTTGCCGCCCGCATCGCGCACGTAGCCACGCTGCACGGCCGTGGGTCCGGAGTGGCGGTCGTTGCGCGCGGCCAATTCGCGCGGGTCGGCCGTCCGGCGCACGCCTTGCGGGCCACCGTGATAGCTGACACGGCGGTTGTCCACATTGTTGATGACAATGTCGCGGTGGTAGACGTTGGTCACGCGCGTCACGTTCACGTTCGTCACGGACCGGTTGTAGTAGAAGCGGTCGCGCTTCCAGTAGCCGCCGACATACCCCAGACCGGTATAGCCGAAGCCATAGTTGATGCCGCCGTAAAACCCCACATGCGGTCCCCAGTAGCCCGTGTTCCAGAGATACACGCCGTTGGAGAAGCCCCAATATCCGGGCGTCCAGAGCGCGCCCTGAAACGGAGCCAGCACCCAGGCGCCAGGCACCCAGAAAAAGCCGTAGCGGTTGCGGCTCCAGTAGCCCGGCACCCACAGATAGCCATCGGATGGCGCTGGCGGCTGTACATACACCGGCAGGGGCGGCGGCGGTTCCGGGCTGCGGTCCACCAGCGCAAGGTTCGCATTGGCGGGGTCGCCCTCGTCGTAGGCTGGCTCATAGGCGGACGGAACCGGCGCCTGCTGCGTGGAATAGACGTTCGGGGCGGACGGCGCCGGCACCTGCTGCGTCGAATAGACGGTCTGCGCGGTAGCGGCCGCGCTGGCCGCCAAAAGGGCTGCGGTGGCCAGGGGGCGCAAGCGGGCGATCTGGAAGGAAGGGCTCATGAGAATGTCCTCTGCGCAGCAAGTCCGCGGTTCAATAGCCGCGATAGTAATAATGCGGGGCGGGATACGCCGGGTAATAGTAATAATGCGGCGTGTAATAGACCGGAGCGGGCCGGTAGTAGGCCGGCCGCGCCGGCACGACCACACAGCCGCTCAGGGCGCTTGCCATCGCCATCAACAACAACACTTGCTTCTTCATTTTCGGCTCCCGCCGGGCGCAAGGCGTGAGATACGCCTTTCCTGCGCTCATGGGAATTAGGCCACGGCCACGGGGTCGAGTTCGGGACTGTAATCGTTCCGAAACAGCTTTCGCGTGACCAGTGATTGCGGGTGCGTGACGGTCGATGTCGTTCGTATCAATGCCTGCGTGAATGCGTTATTTGCGTCGCAAAAAGAAAGGGGACCGCGTGATGCGGTCCCCATGACGTCGCCTTGATCGGCCGCGCTATTTGCGGCGGGCAGGTCGGGCGGTCAGTTCCAGCGGCCGCCGTTGCCGGCCAGGCTGAAACGGCCGGCGCCCATGAAGGCAATTGCCAGGCCGGTGAAGAGGAACATGCCTTGCAGTTCCAGTGCCCAGCCGCCGTTGTTGGTCATGCTGGCAATACTGCCGCTGTGTGCAAGCAGGATGGCGACGACCATGTTGATGGCGATGATCAGGCCGCCCAGACGGGTGTAGACGCCGATGATCAGCAGGACGGGGGCAATGATTTCGCCCACGTAGACGCCGTAGGCCAGGAAGCCGGGCAAGCCGTGGGAGGACAGCATGCCGCTGATGCCGCCGACGCCGCCGCCGGTCAGTTTGGCCAGGCCGTGGAGCAGAATCAGAATACCGAGGGTCAGGCGCAGGATCAGCTTGCCGGTGTCATCGGACTTCATCATGGTGAGTTTCTCTTTTGATGGTTAAGGGGGACAGTGCGCCAGTTGGAACGCACCGCTTGCCTTTGGTTCCGTGCCCGCCGCACATTCGAAAAATCCAGCATACGGGCGTGCAGGCGGCGCCATTATGGCAAAGCCGGTACAAAACCCACAAGCTTTGCCCGCAGCCGGTAGCCGGGTGCCTGCCCATGCCAGTTAAGATGTGTCCCCAATGAACAAGCAGCTGAAAGTCTCATTGGCGCAGACACCCCACGGCAGGTGCGCGCCCCAGCCAGATCACGGGCCTACTTCCCTGCCGATGTCGGCAACGGATCCGCGCAGCGTGCCGCGCCGGTCCCGGAGCCACGAATCATGACGGCGCTGGCCTATGCGTATCTTGCCCCCTCCGAAATCGCCCAGCGGCAGGGCCAGGCCGACCTGAACCTGGCCACCAGCGGCGGTCTTGCGCCGTCGGGCGCGGTGGTGCATCCCTTCTTCTTTTCCGGATTCGTCGCGCAGCCCGCCGTGGTGGCGCAAGCGCTGCTGATGCTGGCGCGGGTGGCGCGCACGCGCTTCTACGTGCCGCCAAATACGCTGGCGGCGGTGCTGCGGGCGGCGGATCCGGTCGTGACGTCCACGCCCGAAGGCCTGCGCTTCGAGTCCTTCAGCGTGTGCTGCGGCGTGTATGCGCGGCTGGACGTGGACGCGGCGGCGCTGGACGCTACGCACCTGGCGGCGGGCGTCACCAACGTGGACGTGAATCCCCCGTTGCGCCAGGCGCTGGCAGGGCTGCGACCGTCGGAGCCCCTGCACCTGAACGTGGGCAGCGATGCGTTGCGGGTGACGACGCAAGCGGGGGAGATCGTCGAAGAGAAAGTGCCGCTGCCCGCGCGCTGGCTCAAGGGCTTTGCCGAGACGCAGATGCTGTCGTCGGACATGGCGTGCCGCCATGTTCTGACGGGGGCGGCCTTGCGCCAGTTCATGCAGGCTTTGCCCCGGTCATCGGCGACCAAAACCGTGATGTGGGCGACCCAGGCTGCCCGCTCGCTGCGGCTGGCCACGCAGGCGACGCCTGGCGCGGTCTGCGTGGCGGGGCCAGAAAGGCTGCGCGTCCTGGAACCCTTGCTGCGCCATGCCACCGCGCTGCGCGCGTATGGTGCCGATGCGGCGGCAGGGGCGCTGCCGCAAGCCAGCGCCTGGGTGCTGGAACTGCCGGGCGCACGGGTCACGCTGGGCCTCAGCCCGGAGAAAGCGCGCGGTTTCTCGGGCGAGGGGGCGATGCTGCACCGGGTCGCGGGCGGGGATGCGAATGAGGATGCAGCGTTCGTGTCGACGCTGCTGGCCTTCGAGCCGCGCATCGACATTGCGCGGCTGGCCGAGCGGGCCCTGCTGCCGGAACCGCAGATCCTGTCCGCGCTGAGCGTGCTGGCGTCTTCCGGCCAGGTGGGGTTCGATCTGGCGGCCGGCGCGTATTTCCATCGGCCGCTGCCGGTCCAGGCGGGGCTGCTCGATACGCTGCACCCGCGGCTTGCCGATGCACGCAAGCTGGTGGCCGGCGGTGGTGTCCGGCATGAAGGCGAGGGGCAGTTCTCAGTCCAATCGGCGCAGCAGCGCTATCGGGTTGCGCTGGGCGCCGAACCGGTTCTGGATCGCTGCACCTGCCCCTGGCACGCCAAATATCAAGGCACGCGCGGGCCGTGCAAACACACGTTGGCGGTACGCATGTTTCTTGACCCGGTCAACGCAACTGGAGCCGACGCATGACCCTGAGCCTGATTGAACGCCGTGCGGCGCTGCGCGACGCCGCCGGCGGTGGCGATGCGGCGGATATTGCATCTTTTGCACGCGCGCTGGATGGGGCGAACGAGGAGGACCGCGCCGCGTTGGCCAAGGTCTTGCCGCCGTCCCGCCTGTTCAGCGCGGAGGGCCCCACGCCGCGGGCGTGCTTTGTGTTGGCGGCGTTGGGCAAGCCCAAGCTCGTGGCGGATACGCTGGCGCCGGCGGACATGGTGCGCAAGCGCGAATATGCCACGCGACATGGCGACATGGCGGCGGCTGTCGTCGATGCCGCGGCGGGACGGGACGCGCCGTGGCGCGCCGCGTTCGTCGAACTGTTGGCGGAGCAGCGCTGGTGGGCCGAGGATCTGGCATGGCCGGTGTGCCACGCGCTGGTTCGGCTGGACAGCGATGCGTCTCTATCCGCGGCTTATCTACGCTGTTTCGTGCAACAGGTCAGCGCCATCGGCGGGGACGGACAACTGGACGCGGACCATGGCAAGCTCATGGCCGCCTATCTTCAGGCCCACCCCGATCAGATCGCGCGCGAGTTCTGGGCCCTGTTCCGGGTCGAGGGCATGGGCGCCGATTACTTACTCATGGAGCGCACCGGGCCTGCCTGGGACGCCGCCGTCCTCACGCTTTGCCAAGACAACGAGGCGTTCCGCGACCGCCTGCTCGCCGAGTCGCTGGAGGCGCTGCTGCGCGATTTTCCGGCGAAGACCATTGCCTGGTATTTGCGCATGCATCGCCTGGCCGACCCGGCCGCGCATGAGGTCGCGGCCCGCCAGCACACGTATTTCGCCGTGCTCGGCACAGCGCCGAGCACGGCGCTCGGCCTGGCCCTAGACATGCTCAAGCGCGCCGCCGGACAGCTGGACGTGGACGCGATGATCGAGGCCGGGTCCGCGGTCCTGACCCGATCGGAGAAGAAGCTCGTCAAGGCCCTGCTTGGGCTGTTTGCCGCGCTAAAAACCGATGCCGGGCAGCGGCATCGCATGTCGGGGATCGTGGGCGAAGCGCTGGAAGGCATGCCATTGGACGTCGCGCCGCTGGCGCGCAAGCTGGTGACGCCGTCCAGCGAGACGCAAGCGGCCGAGGCGCGCGGTCAGGCCTGCGTGGAGGTTGACGGCGTTTCCCGAGGGATCGCAATACCGGCGCCGCGCCGCATGCCGCTGCCCGATCTTCCCGATCCAACGCCCCGCATCAGCGGCGACGATGCATTGCACGCATCGATCGCCGCGCAGTTCGAGGGGACAGGGCACGGCGCCGACCTGCCGCGCATCTTCGATTACCTAGCCGGCCGTCCGCACCAGCCGCTGCCCGAGGCGTTGCAATACCGCGCCGCCGAGATCATCGATTCGGTGTGGGAGGAACGGGATGCGTCGCCGCGACGCCTGCTGGCCGCCGCGCTGCTGGGCAGGGAAGACGTCAGTTTCCGAGGCTACGCCCGCTATGTCGTGGCCGTCGCGGGCAAGCCGGAGCCCGCCGGCGTGGCCTTGCAGGAACAAACCGTCTCCAGCAGCCGCTACGACGCGGAAACCGGCGACTGGAAGTCCGATGAAACCTGGACCTCCCGCTGGGGCTATCAATACCTGCCCACGCATTCTCCGCTGGCCTTGCTGGCCGGCGTCTTTCACGACCTGCGGTCGAGCCGGGCGCAGGGCACGCCGTTCAGGCCGCCGGCGGCCATCTCCGCGCAGCGCTTCGTGTGGGAGCGCGTGCTTGCCGAGCCGGGCGAGGGCACGTTTTCGCGCGACCTCGCGGTGTTGGGAGATGGCCCCAAACCGTTCTGGATGGCGACGGGCGCCGCCGCGGTCGGCGACGCCTTTGCGTCGGCGGCCCTCGATGTTGCCGACGTGCCCCCCGAATTCACGTTCCGCGCCCAGGAGGCGCGTGAGCAGGACGGTTACGACCAAGTCGTCGAATGGACGGCCTGGCTGCTGCAATCCAACCCCGACACGCTGGCCGCGCATTTCCATCCGATGCTGTGCGCGGCGGTGCAGGTCATCAACGTGCGCGGCCTGGGGCCGTTGCTGACGGCGCTGGGCGCGTCCCGGTTGCCGCCCGGCGCGCCCGTCTATTCGGCCCTGGCGCTGGCCGCATCGGGAAAAATGGCCGAGCAGCGTGCGCAGGCGGCGGAGGCGATCGCGCGGCTGGCCGACGCCGGCCTGCTGGATCCCGCGCCGTTCGCCGCTCAGATCGCAGCGCATCTGGCGCAGGGCTTCGCTTTGGCCGGGCGGCTCGCGCAGACGTTGGGCGATGCCGCATCCATCAGCGCGCTCGCCGGCTGCCGCACGCTTCAGACGCTGGAGGCGCTGCTGCCGCAGTTGCTCGATGCCGAAGGCAAGCCGCTGGCCCAGGCCGGCAAGCTCATCGAACTGGCCGCGCGCCTGTCCGATGACTACGGTATGCCAATCGCGTTGCCCGCCACGCTGGCGGCGCGGCGCAAGGGCGCATCCGTGCTGGCGGTAACCCTGCGCAGCCTGGAAGCCGTCGTGCCGCGCGTGACGCCTTTGGCCACAACTGCCGCTGCCGCCGCGCAGCGGGCTCTCGAAGGATAGCCACTCGCATGACCACCTACAAAAACCTCTGGGACTACTACCGCGATACGGCGCGGCTGATCGAGGAGGGCGCGACGTTGCGCTCGCTGTACGACGCCATGCTGGGCGTACAGTCGGAAGACATGCGCGCGGTGCAGGCCTCGCCCAAGCGGCTGCGCGAGATGGCGCAGGGCTGGTCCCAGCGCCCGAATTTTTTGCCGATCCGCCTGAACGAGGTGTTCAACGGGCTGCAGGTCGACCGGACGGATGACTATGTGCTGGCCATGGTCGGCGGGCTGGGCGGACGGCAGGAACAGGAAGTGCGTCTGTTCATGCTGCGCCACGACCATGCGCTGCGCGACGAGGTGTTCTGGCGGCTCTTCGAGGTGGAAGGCGGCGGCGAGATCTCGCTGGCCAACATCGACAAGTTCTCGCGTGAGGAATTGAATTGGCACAACACGGTCGTGCTGCTGGCCAACGAAGGCACGCTGGACCGTCGCCGCGTGCTGCGCGGCTGCCTGGAGGCGCTCAACCGGGATTTCTCCGCCTATCGCGCCGGCTGGTTTTCGCGTGTGTACGCCACGCTGGCCCCCACGCCTGGCGAGGCGGCGGCGGACCAGCCGCTGCTGCGCCAGAGCCTGGGTTCGCCGATCACGGCCACCGTCGCGCTGGCCGTGAAGCAGTTCGAAACGCTGCACAAGGAGGGCCTGCTCGACGCCGCGCCCTTTGTGGACGCCTGCGGGGGCGCTTTCTCGGGATCGAAGGCCGCGGCGCTGTCGGTGCTGCGCATCCTGGAAGCGCTTGGCGCGCAGGCGAGCACCGAACCCGATGCCCTGGCAGAGGCGTTGGCCCTGGGCCTCGCACATCCGCATGCCGACGTGCAGCGGGCGGCGGTGAAGGCACTGGCGAAGCTGGGCCGGACGGACCTGGCGCAGCAGCAGCGCGACGCGCTGGCGCCGGCGGTGGCGGTGTTGCTGCCGGATTTGGCCGGCAAAGATGCCGGGGCCGCCGAGGCCTTGCGCACACCGGGGACAGGCCTCGCGGAAGGCGCCACTGCCCATCTCCCGACAAACACGTCTTCCGGCTTGCCGCTGCCCGGGCCGCTGCACCCGTGGACCGACGCTGACGCCCTTGAGCGCTATGCGGCGCTGCTGGAAGCGCCCGCCGACGTGCTGGAGTTCGAACTGGCGCTGGCGTGGCTGGCGACGTCCGGTCAGGTGGCTGCCACCGTCGCGCCCTTGGTGAAGCGAGCCCGCCACCTGGCGGAGCGCGACGCCCAGCACTACGCAGCGGCGTTGCTGCTGGCGGCGCATGATCCCGAGAGTCCCTTCCTGCCGCAAAAGTACTGGCGGAAGACCACGAGCCAGGTCGTCAACGGCGAGTGGGTGTATGAGAACGTGGGCGAACCCCAGCCGCTGCCGAGCGCCGAGCAATCCTCCCTGCTGCCCAGCTTCATCACCCGCCTGCGCGAAGTGGCCGGGGTCGTGCAAGGCAGGGCGCCGCACCGTCCGCTGCTGGCCACGCCTACCAACACGCACGGCTGGGTCGACGCGGATGCCCTGCTGGCCCGTTTCGAGGCGAGCAGGAACAGCGGCGCGCCGCTACCGGTGGATCTGGTTCAGGCCTTGCTGCGCGTGCATCCCGAGCACCGCGCGGGGGTGATTCAGGCCACCGGCGGTGCATGGCCGCAGATCACCGACACGGTGCGGGTCGAGTGGCGCAGCCGCGGGTCCAGCACCTTGAAGACCGATGGTTCGCCGCAGTGGGTGTGGTGGAGTCCGGTGGTCCATGCCGAGCCCGCCGAGGCGCCTACGGCCACGCAGCCGGCGTTGATTCCGTCGAGCGCGCCGCAACACCACGACAGTGTCGACGCCCACGGGCTGGTCTGCGCGGAACTCGGCCTGGCCAATCCGGGATCGACCCTGCCGCTGGCCGCGGCCAGCATCGAGATCATGAACGTGGCGGCGGGCGACGAGGCCGAGCATCGCGCGCCCGCCGTCCTGCGCGTTCTTGCCGTGCATCCGGGCGCCTGGCAGCCGGAGACAGTCCAGTTGCTGGCCCTGGGCATGGCGGCCAAGCAGGCGGAGGTGCGCGCACAAGCGGTGGAAGTTTTTGCCGCCGCGATCCCGCAGCGCGTGGACGCGACGGCCGCGGCGCAAGCCTACGCCGCCTGCGCGCCGGCTATCGTGCTGACGCGCTGGGCGGCGTCCTTCACCGATGCGGCGACGCTGGCGCCCGCCGCGGTCATTGCCGTGCTGGGCGGCCTGTTGCCGCGCCTGGATCCCAAGGCGCGCGGTATCGGATCGCTGCTCACGGTGCTGCTGGATGAGTCGCTGCGCCATGCGCAGCCGGTTGCGGACTCGGAACTGCGCGGCTGGCTGGCGGGCTTTACCGGCACGTCAGCCGCCGCCAAGGCCGCCAAGGCGCTGTTGGCGCTGAAGACGCCATAGCGCGTTCGTCAGAGCCCGCCGGGCGGAAAGAGCGCCAAGGTGTAAACCCGCATTCAATCCGCTTCGGCAGCAACGTGCTTAGAACTCTTCCAGGAAGCGCATGCGGAACCGGCGGCCCTTGATGTTGCTGTTGGAAATGCGCGAGAACGCCTGCTTGGCGATCTGCCGGTCCAGGGCCACGTACGAGTTGAACTCGGTGATGTTGATCTTGCCGACCTGTTCGAACGTCAGGCCGCCGTCGCCGGTCAGCGCGCCCAGCAGATCGCCGGGACGCAGCTTGTCCTTCTTGCCGCCCTGGATGTTCAGCGTGACCATGGGCGCGCGCAGCGGCCGGTCGGCCTTGGGGCGCAGCGACTTGAGGTCAGCCCACTTCAGCGGCGCGCCCTGGTACTGCTCGATCAGGTTGGCCCAGCGCATTTCCTCGGGCGAACACAGGCTGAGCGCCAACCCCTTCTGGTCGCCACGGCCGCTGCGGCCGATGCGGTGTACGTGGACTTCGGTGTCCTTGGTCACGTCCACGTTGATGACCGCGCCCAGGTTCTGGATGTCCAAACCGCGCGCGGCCACGTCGGTGGCGACCAGCACGGCGCAACTCTGATTGGAGAACTGGATCAGGATTTCGTCGCGTTCGCGCTGTTCCAGGTCGCCATTGAGCGCCTGCGCGCTGATGCCCTCGGCCTGCAGGCGTTCCACCAGGTCATGGCTGCGGATCTTGGTGTTGCAGAAGGCCAGCGTGGAAACCGGCCGGAAATGCGCCAGCAGCTTTGCCACCGCATCCAGGCGTTCACCTTCGTTGATCTCGTAGAAAAGCTGCTCGATGCGGCTGGCGTCGTGCTGCGCCTCGACCTTGACCTCGGCCGGATTGCGCAGGAAGCGCGCGCTGAGCTTGCGGATGTTGTCAGGGTAGGTGGCTGAGAACAGCAGCGTTTGGCGCTTGGCGGGACAGTGTGAGGCAATGGCGACGATGTCGTCGTAAAAGCCCATGTCCACCATGCGGTCCGCCTCGTCCAGGACCAGCGTGTTCAAGCCGGACAGGTCCAGGCTGCCGCGCGCCAGATGGTCCTGGATGCGGCCGGGCGTGCCCACCACCAGATGCGTGCCGCGCGCCAGCGACTCGGCCTGCGGCCGGGCCGCAGCGCCGCCGCACAGCGTCAGGATCTTCACGTTGGGAATCAGGCGCGCCAGCCGCCGCAGCTCTTGTGCGACCTGATCCGCCAGTTCGCGGGTAGGGCAGACCACCAGCCCTTGCGGCGTCAGGCGGTTCACGTCCAGGTTCTGCAGCACGCCCAGCCCGAAGGCGGCGGTTTTGCCGCTGCCGGTCTTGGCCTGGGCGATCACGTCGCGCCGTTCCAGGATCAGCGGCAGGGCCTGCGCCTGGATGGGTGTCATCTGTTCGAAACCCAGGGTTTTCAGGTTGTCGAGCAGGGGCGGCAGGAGGGGAAGGGAGGAGAAGGCGGTGTCGGTCACGGAGGGGCGGATCCCGCAAGGGATCGGAAAAAGGCTGAGTTGCGCGTTAGTGTAAAGCCTGAGTCGGTATGATCTGCCGACGGGCATGGCCGGCTGCGGGGCGGGCCTGTCCCGATAATCAACGGCAACCGATGTCAGGGTGGATCATGTTCGACAAGTTGAAGGCGCTACGGGAAGGCGCAGCCGTCAAGGCAAAGGCGCTCACCAGCCGCACGGCAGGCGCGCTCGAAAGATCAAAAGCCCAGTTGGGCGATGCCGCGGCGATTGCCCGGGCCAAGGGCCTTGAGCTGGCGGGCGCCACGGCCGAAAGGGGCAGGGAACTGGCGGGTGCCACGGCCGAAAAGGGTCGCGAGCTGGCCGGCGCCACCGCGGAAAAAGGCAGCGCGCTCGTCGAACAGCATTGGCAGACCATTGAGCGCGTGACAGTCGACGGCCTGCTCAGCGTCTCGGCCGAAAAGCTCAAGGACGACGCGATGGTCAAGGACGTGCTGGAGCGCGCTTACGAGGCGTTGCCCACGGTCATCAGGCTTGTCTTGCCCCGGGAACGCTACCTGGAAATCGTCATTCAGAAAAAGCAGCCGCTGCTCGCCAAGATCGAGGGCGCGCGAAACCGCCGGCAGGAGCGGGCCGAGTCCGGCGCCGCGCGCAAAGACCAGGACGGCTGAATAACGGTTACGCGGACGCCTCATACGTCCCCGCCAGCGCCCGCGCCGCCTCCTGCATGCGCGGCAGCCACGCCCGGGCGCCGTCGATCGACAGCCTTGCCACCGGCGCATGCAGCGCCACCGCCGCAATCGCCCGCGACCCATGCAGGATGGGCACCGCCATGCAGACGATGCCCAGCAGGAATTCCTCCCGGTCGAAGCTGGCGCCTTCCTTCTTGATGACCCGCAGCTCTTCTTCCAGCGAGGCTACGTCGCACAGCGTGTTCGGCGTATAGCGCGGCAGTTGCGCGGCGGCCAGCATTCGTTGCCGGGTTTCCCGGCGCATATAGGCCAGAAACAGCTTGCCGCTGGCCGAACAATGCAGCGGCACGCGCGAGCCGGATTGCAGGTTGACGCGCAGCGGCCAGGCGGTTTCCACGCGGTCCAGGTAGATGACCTCGTCGCCGTCGAGCATGGTGCAGTTGCAAGTCTCGCCGATCTCGTCGACCAGGCTGTCCAGGATGCGGTGGCGCTCGCCACGCAGCGGCGAATTGAGCAGCGTGTCGCGGGCCAGCGCACCGAGGCGCGGGCCGCTGACATAGCTTTTGCCGGCCGGTTCGCGCAGCAGCATGCCGGCATCGACCAGGCGCGACAGGATCCGAAGCACGGAAGGTTTGGGCAGGCCGGTGGCGTCGGTCAGTTCGGCCAGCGAGACGGGCTGGGCCGAGCGTGCAACCTGTTCCAGCAAGGTCAGCGCGCGCAGGGCGGCGGAGGATTCGTCTTTCATCTTTCAATAATTGAGATTTCCGCGATCGGCTGACCATCCTCGCACAGAAATTGCAGAAAATGAAACGGCATGGGGTGGGAAGCCGGGGGTTTCTGGCGCAGTATCGGATCACACCGGCCAATCAGCAATCGGACAAGCGCCGGCACGCCAGGAGAGAGACCATGAGCAGCAAGCAACACATGACCCCCAGCGAAGCGTTTGTCGAAACGCTGGTCGCGCAGGGCGTCAAGGATGTTTTCGGCATCGTCGGTTCGGCCTTCATGGATGCGCTGGACCTGTTTCCCGCGGCCGGCATCCGCTTTGTGCCGACGGTGCACGAGCAGGGCGCGGCGCACATGGCCGACGGCTACTCGCGTGTGACCGGCCGGCACGGCGTGTGCATTGCACAAAACGGCCCCGGCATCACCAACTTCGTGACCGGCGTGGCGGCCGCCTACTGGGCGCACAGCCCGGTCGTGGCGATCACGCCCGAGACCGGCACGGCGGGCATGGGGCTGGGCGGCTTCCAGGAAACCGAACAGCTTCCTATCTTTTCGCGCATCACCAAATACCAGGCGCACGTGAACCGTCCGGACCGCATGGCAGAATTCACCGCCAAGGCGTTCGACAATGCGATGGCCGAGCGCGGCCCCGCGCAGTTGAACATTCCGCGCGACTACTTCTATGGCGAGATCGATGTTGCCATCCCGGAGCCGCGCCGCATCCGTCGCGGCCCCGGGTCGGAAGAGGACCTGGAGGCGGCGGCGCGCATGCTGGCCGAGGCCAAGTTCCCGGTCATCGTGGCGGGCGGCGGCGTGCTGTTTTCGGACGGCCAGGCCGAATGCGTGGCGCTGGCCGCGCTGCTGGGCGCGCCGGTGGTCACCAGCTATCTGCATAACGACGCCTTTCCGGCCAGTCATCCGCTGTGGTGCGGCCCGCTGGGCTATCAGGGCGCCAAGGCGGGGATGAAGCTCCTGTCGCAGGCGGACGTGGTGCTGGCGCTGGGCACGCGGCTGGGACCTTTCGGCACGTTGCCGCAGCACGGCCTGGAATACTGGCCGCAGAACGCCCGCATCATCCAGGTCGACGCCGACCACCGCATGCTTGGCCTGGTACGCCCGGTGTCGGTGGGCATCTGCGGCGACGCCAAGCCGGCTGCTGCCGCGTTGACGGCACGGTTGCAGGCACGCGATGTCGCCTGCACCCGCACCAAGGAAGGGCGCGCCAGCGAGATCGCTGCGCAGAAGGCTGAGTGGGAACAGGAACTGGACAGTTGGTCGCACGAGCGCGACGACTGGAGCCTGGACATCATCGAGCAGGGCGGCGGCCGCATGCACCCGCGCCGCATGCTGCGCGAGCTGGAACGCGCCATGCCCAAGCACGTGATGGTGTCGACCGACATCGGCAACATCTGCTCGGTGTCCAACAGCTATCTGCGCTTTGACGAGCCCAATTCCATGCTCGCGGCCATGAGCTTCGGCAATTGCGGCTATGCGCTGCCCGCGCTGATCGGCGCCAAATTGGGCCGGCCCGACCGCCCGGCGGTGGCCTACGTGGGCGACGGCGCCTGGTGCATGAGTTTTCAGGAATTGCTGACCTGCGTGCGCGAGCAGATCCCGGTGACCGCGGTGGTGTTCCACAACGGCCAGTGGGGCGCCGAGAAAAAGAACCAGGTGGACTTCTATGGCCGCCGCTTCGTGGGCAGCAACCTGCTCAATCCGAATTTCTCGGAGCTGGCGCGTGCCATGGGCGCCGAAGGCATCCGGGTGGAGCACGCCGACCAGGTTGGCGCCGCGCTGCAGGCCGCGTGCCAGGCGCAGCTGGAAGGCAAGACGACTGTGCTGGAAATGATGGTCAGCCAGGAACTGGGCGATCCCTTCCGCCGCGATGCGCTCAAGCAGCCGGTGCGCTTCCTGGACAAGTACCGCAAGTACGTGAACCAGCCGTTCCAGGCCGGCGAGGTGCCGCTGCCGATCGAGCCGGCCGGACGCTGACCGGCGCGCGCGGCGCGGGCCGGGACGTGTGTTGACGCCCCGGTCCACGCCGGTCATTCACCCGGCCGCCGCACGCGCGGCCGCGGCAGGAGCGAAGACATGGCTTTCGACCGTTTGTTCGAGCCGCTGCGCGTTGCCGCGCTGGCGGCGGGGCGGCTGCGCACCGCGGTGGCGTATCCGCTGTGCCCCGTCAGCCTGCGCGCCGCCGTCCAGGCCAGCGAGGCCGGCTACATCGAGCCGGTGCTGGTCGGGCCGGCCGGCCGCATCGCCGCGCTGATGGCGCAGGAGGGCATGCGAGCGGGTTCCATGGAGATCGTCGATACGCCGGACGACGAACTGCTGGCCGCCCGCGCCGCCGCGGCGCTGGCGCGCGATGGCGCGGTCAGCATGCTGATGAAGGGTAGCTTGCACACCGACCACTTCATGTCCGCGGTGGTGACGCGTGAATCGGGCCTGCGCACCAATCGGCGCATCAGCCACGCCTTCGTGATGGCGGTGGCGGCGTATCCGAAGCTGCTGATCCTGACGGATGCGGCCGTCAACATCGCGCCGTCGCTGCAGGAAAAGGCGGACATCGCGCAGAACGCGATCGACCTGGCGCGCGCGCTGGGCGTGGAGCGGCCGAAGGTGGCCGTGCTGTGCGCCACCGAATCGGTGAATCCGGCGATGCCGGCCACGCTGGATGCCGCGGCGCTGTCCAAGATGGCGGACCGAGGGCAGATCCGCGGCGGCGACATCGACGGGCCGCTGGCGTTCGACAACGCGATCTCGCGCGAAGCGGCGGACCAGAAGGGCATCGTGTCGCGCGTGGCGGGCGACGCGGACATCCTGCTGGTGCCGGACATCGAGGCCGGCAACATGCTCTACAAGGAGCTCACGTGGCTGGCGGGCGCCGGCGCGGCGGGCCTGGTGCTGGGCACACGCGTGCCGGTGCTGCTGACGAGCCGGTCCGATTCCATGGAGGCGCGCGTCAACAGTTGCGCCGTCGCGGCGCTGTACGCGCACGCGCTGGGCGGCTGAGAGCAGGCTGGCCTGGCACCACCAAGTCCAGCGGTTTGGTACTAAGCGTGCATCCGAGGGATGACTACGCTAGACCGCAAGCCATCCATGAATGGTTCACGCGACAACATCAAAGGGGTAGCACATGCGCAGCGCAAGACTAGGCCTGGCCACGATTCTGTCGGTGTTTGCAATGGCGGGGGGCGCCGCCGCGGCGGATGCGCCCAAGGCCGGCGGCACGCTCGTCATCGGCTCCACGCAGGTGCCGCGGCACCTGAACGGCGCGGTCCAATCCGGGACCGCCACGGCGCTGCCCAGCTCACAGCTCTTTGCCAGTCCGCTGCGCTACGACGCGGACTGGAATCCGCAACCCTATCTGGCCGAGTCGTGGGAACTGGCGCCGGACGGCAAGTCGCTGACGCTGCACCTGCGCGGCGACGCGATCTTTCATGACGGCAAGCCCGTGACCTCCGAGGACGTGGCGTTCTCGATCATGGCAGTCAAGCAGAACCATCCGTTTCAGACCATGTTCGCGCCCGTCGAAAGCGTCGAAACGCCCGACGCCCGCACCGCCGTGCTGCGCATGAGCAAGCCTCATCCGGCCATTCTGCTGGCGCTGTCGCCGGCGCTGATGCCCGTGCTGCCCAAGCACATCTACGGCGACGGCCAGGACCTTAAAAACCATCCGCGCAACTCCGCGAACGTGGTGGGCTCGGGGCCGTTCATCTTCAAGGAATTCAAGCCGGGCCAGGAGATCGTGCTGGAACGCTTCGACAAATTCTTCATCAAGGGCAAGCCGCTGCTGGACCGCGTGGTGGTCAAGATCAATCCCGATGCGACCAATCTGCTGATCGGGCTGGAGCGCGGCGACATCGGCGCGCTGCCGTTCATGACCGAGCCGACGATCCTGCGGCGCGCCAAGGACAATCCGTCCATCGTCATGACCAACAAGGGTTATGAAGGCATCGGCGCGCTGAGTTGGCTGGCGTTCAATACGACGCGCAAGCCGCTGGACGACGTGCGGGTGCGCCAGGCCATCGCCTATGCGACCGACAAAGGCTTCATCACCAAGGCGCTGAACGCGGGCTTTGCCGCGCCGGCGCATGGGCCCATCGTGGGCACCAGCCCCTTCGCCAGCGACGACGTGAAGAAGTACCCGCTGGATCTGAAGCAGGCTGAAAAGCTGCTGGACGAGGCCGGCTTCAAGAAGGACGGCAAGGGCGAGCGCATGACGCTGACGGTGGACTACATGCCCGGCAGCGACGTGCAGGGCAAGAATGTCGCGGAATACCTGCGCAGCCAGTTGAAGAAGGTGGGCATAAACGTGCAGGTGCGCGCCTCGCCCGACTTTCCGACTTGGGCCAAGCGCATCGCCGGCAAGGACTTCGACATGACCACCGACATCGTCTTCAACTGGGGCGATCCGGTCATCGGCGTGCATCGCACGTACATGTCGTCCAACATCCGCGACATCATCTGGACCAACACGCAGTCCTACAAGAACCCGAAGGTCGATGCGCTGCTGGAGCAGGCGGGCACCGAGACCGACGCGGACAAGCGCCGCGCACTGTATGCGGAGTTTCAGCGTCTGGTGACCGAGGATGTGCCCATCGATTTCCTGACCGTCATTCCCTACCACACGCTGTCGTCCAAGAAGGTGCAAGGTCTGCCGTCCGGCATATGGGGCCTGTTGTCGCCGCTGGATGACACCTCCGTGCAGTAGCGGGAGCCGTCATGCTGCGATACCTCTCGCGCCGCCTGCTCTACGCCGCGATCCTGCTGCTGGCCGTGGTGACGCTGAACTTTCTGCTCATCCATATCTCGCCGGGCGACCCTGTGGAGACCATCGCGGGGTCGATGGGCGGCATCAGCGAAGACCTGCGGGCCCAGCTTCGCGTGCAGTACGGGCTGGACAAGCCCTTCCTCGCGCAGCTTGGCATCTATCTGGGGCAGGTCGTGCGCGGCGACCTGGGCTACTCGTACTTTTTCAACGTGCCGGTCGCCCAGCTGATCTGGGATCGCGTGCCCGCCACGCTGCTGCTGGTGGTGACGTCGGTGACGGTCGCGTTCCTGGTCGGCACGCTGCTGGGGACGCTGGCGGCCCGCAAGCCCAACGGGTTGCTGTCGCAAGGCATCACGCTGCTGTCCGTCGTGGGTTATTCGGCGCCGGTGTTCTGGACCGGCATCATCCTCATCATCCTGTTTGCCTCGGTGTGGCCGATCTTTCCGGTGTCGGACATGCGGTCGGCGGGCGGTCCGCAGGACGGCTGGGCGGGCGCGTTGGACGTGCTGCATCACCTGGTGCTGCCGGCCTTCACGCTGGCGTTCGTGTACCTGGCGCAATACAGCCGGCTGGCGCGGGCCAGCGTCATGGACGCGTTGCAGGCCGACTACATCCGCACCGCGCGCGCCAAGGGGCTGCCCGAGAACACCGTGCTGTACAAGCACGCGCTGCGCAACGGCGTGCTGCCGGTGGTGACCATGCTGGGTCTGCAATTCGGCAACGTGCTGGCCGGGGCGATTCTGGTGGAGACGGTCTTCAACTGGCCCGGGTTGGGGCGTCTGGCGTTCGACTCCGTGCTTCGGCGCGATTATCCGACCCTGCTCGGGATCCTGCTCTTTGCCTCGCTGCTGGTCGTGGTGATGAACCAGCTTACCGATCTGGCGTATCGCCTGATCGATCCCCGGATCAAGACATCATGAGACCCGCACCCATCGCGCTGCCCGGCGCCGCCGGCGCCGACGCCCGGCCCAAGCCGCCACCCCGGCCAACTTACGAGGCGCTGCGCGTGTTCGCGCGCAACCCCAGCGCGCTGGCCGGCGTGCTGCTGCTGGCGACGATTCTGGCAATCACGATCTTCGGGCCGATGCTGATGCAGGCCGACCCGTTCGAGATTGCCGCGGCGCCCATGGAGCCGCCCGGCGGTGAGCTGCTGCTGGGGTCCGATTACCTGGGCCGCGACGTGCTGACCGGCATGATCTACGGCGGCCGCGCGACGTTGCTGGTGGGAGTGGTGGCGGCGGTGCTGTCCATGGCCATCGGCATCACGGTTGGCGCGCTGGCGGGCTACTACGGCGGCTGGGTCGACGAAACCCTGATGCGCATCACCGAGTTTTTTCAGGTGCTGCCCACTTTGCTCTTTGCGATGGTGCTGGTGACGCTGTTCAGCCCGTCGCTGGCCACCATCGCGGTCGCCATCGGCGTGGTGAGCTGGACGGGAACCGCGCGGCTGGCACGCGGCGAGTTCCTGCGGCTCAAGCGGCGCGAGTATGTGCTTGCCGAGCGCGTGATCGGCGCCGGAGACGCGCGCATCATCTGGCGCGTCATCCTGCCGAACGCATTGGCGCCGCTGATCGTGTCGGCCACGCTGGCCATCGGTACGGCGATCCTGTTCGAGGCGGGGCTGTCGTTTCTGGGCCTGGGCGATCCCAATGTGATGAGCTGGGGCTTGATGATCGGCAGCAACCGCCCCTATATCCTGACCGCGTGGTGGGCGGTGACGCTGCCGGGCGCAGCCATCTTCCTGACCGTGCTGGCCGTCAGCCTGATTGGCGACGGGCTGAACGACGCCTTGAATCCGACATCGCGGGGCCGGGCATGAACGCCGCCGATATGGCCCCCGTGCTGGAAGTGGACGGCCTGAGCCTGGCGTTCCGCACGCGTGGCCGTGAGGCCGAGGTGCTGAGCGATGTGAGCTTCGACCTGCGTCCCGGCGAAACGCTGTGCCTGGTGGGGGAATCGGGCTGCGGCAAGAGCATGACGGCGCTGGCCATCATGCGGCTGATTCCGCCCTTGGCGCGCGTGGGCGCCGGTCACGTGCGCCTGCGCGGCGCGGACCTTGCCATGCACGACGACGAGGCGATGCGCCGGGTGCGCGGCAACAATATTTCGATGATCTTCCAGGAGCCGATGACGGCGCTCAACCCGGTCTACACGGTGGGCGACCAGATTGGCGAGCCGCTGCGGCTGCATCAGGGGCTGTCCAAGCGCGAGGCGCGCGAGCGCGCCATCGAGATGCTCAAGTCCGTGGGCATCCCGCTGCCGGAGCGTCGCGTGGACGATTATCCGCATCAACTGTCTGGCGGCATGCGGCAGCGGGTCATGATCGCGATTGCGCTCGCCTGCGACCCGGACGTGCTCATCGCCGACGAGCCCACGACTGCGCTGGACGTGACGGTGCAGGCGCAGATCTTCGACCTGTTGCGCGAGCAGCAGGCACGCCGGGGCACCGCCGTGCTGCTGATCACGCACGACATGGGCGCGGTGTCCGAGATGGCGGACCGCGTGGTGGTGATGTACGGCGGGCGGGTGGTGGAGCAGGGCAGTGTCGGTCAGATTCTGGCGCAGCCGCGCCATCCGTACACGCAGGGCCTGATCGCGTGCCTGCCCGAGCTGGACCGCGAACCCGACGACGAGCGGCCCGACCTGCCCGAGATTCCGGGCGTGGTGCCGTCCGTGTGGGAGCGTGGCGTCGGCTGTCCGTTCGTCGACCGCTGCAACCGCGCCATGGCGCGCTGCAGCCGCGAGTTTCCGCCCATGACCGTGCTGGCCGGCGGGCAGGGCGTTTCCTGTTGGCTTTATCCGGAGGCATCGCAATGAGCCAGGCGCAATCGTCATCCCTGTTGTCGGTGCGCGACCTGTCGGTGCATTTTCCGGTGGGCGGGCGCGGACGCGATGGCAAGCCGGTGGTGGTGCGGGCGGTGGACGGCGTGTCGTTCGAGCTTGAGCGCGGCCGCACGTTGGCGATCGTGGGCGAGTCGGGCTCGGGCAAGACCACCACGGCGCTGTCGGTGCTGCGGCTGGCGGACCCCACCGGCGGCAGCATCCATTTCGACGGCAGCGACCTGACCGCGATGCGCGGCGCAGCCCTGCGGCGGATGCGGCGGCGCCTGCAACTGGTGTTTCAGGATCCGTACTCGTCGCTCAATCCGCGTCAGCGCGCCGAGGAGATCGTGCGCACGCCGCTGGACCTGATGGGCATCGATCCGCCCGGCGGCCGCGAGGCGCGCGTGGCGCTGATGTTCGAACTGGTGGGGCTGCGGCCCGAACAACGCCAACTTTTTCCGCACCAGTTTTCCGGCGGACAGCGGCAGCGGCTGAATATTGCCCGGGCGCTGGCCAGCGCGCCGGACCTGATCGTCTGCGACGAACCCGTGTCGGCGCTGGACATCGCCATCCGGGCGCAGATTTTGAATCTGCTGCGGCGCATCCAGCGCGAGCAGGCGCAGTCGTTTCTTTTCATCTCGCACGACATGGCGGTCGTGGAGCATGTGTGCGACGACATCGCCGTGATGTATCTGGGAAAGATCATTGAGCGGGCCTCGCGGCGGGCGTTTTTTTCACGGCCGCTGCATCCGTACAGCGTGGCGCTGATGTCCGCCGTGCCGACAGTCAAGGGGGGCCGCGAAACGGCGGCGCGGCGCGTCAAGCTGACAGGCGATCCGCCCAGCCCGGTCAACCCGCCGCCCGGCTGTCGCTTCGCGGGGCGATGTCCTGCCGCGCAGGCGCTGTGTTCCACCCGTGAGCCCGAATTGCGCGAGGTAGCGCTGGCGCATCACGTGGCCTGCCATTTTGTCGAGACGCGCGATGGCGTGACGGTGTCGCCGTTGCAGGGCTGATCCGCGCGTACCGATTTCACCGACCGATAAGGAACCCCGATGACCCAGCCTTCCGGCTCCACGACGCTTTATGTCGCCCGATCGATCCTGACCATGAATCCCGCGCAGCCGCGCGCCACGCACGTTGCCGTGCGGGATGGCCGCATTCTGGGCGTGGGCAACCGGGAGGATCTGGCCGGCTGGGGGCCGGCGCAGGTTGACGATCGTTTTGCAGAATGCGTGTTGATGCCGGGCCTCGTGGAGGGACATTGTCATCTGCCCGAGGGCGGCATGTGGAAGTTCGTCTACGTCGGCTACTACGACCGGCGTGGACCGGACGGCAAACTCTGGTCCGGCCTGAAAAGCTTCGCGGAGGTTGCGGCCCGGTTGCGCGATGCCGAGGGCGCGCTGGCGCAGGGCGAGACGCTGATAGGGTGGGGCTTCGATCCCATCTTCTTTGGCGGCGATCGCATGAGCATTCATGACCTGGACGCCGTGTCGGCGCAGCGGCCCATCGTGGTCATGCACGCCAGCATGCACCTCATGAACGTCAACTCGCCCATGCTGGCGCGCGCGGGCATCGACCGCGACACCGACATCGAGGGCGTGACCCGCTTGGCGGACGGCAGACCGAGCGGCGAGCTCTGCGAATTCGCGGCCATGTTCCCGGTCATGCGGCTGATCGGCAGCCCGTTCCGCACGGTCGGGCTGACTGAGGAAGGGCTGCGGATGTTCGGCAAGGTGGCGCAGTGGGCGGGCGTGACCACCGCCACGGATCTGGTCAACGAGTTGAATGATGAAGGCCTGGCGACCCTGGCGCGCGTGACGGGCGAGGAGGAATACCCGGTGCGCATCGTGCCCGCCGCGTCGGCGCTGACGTACGCGGGCAACGCGGCTGGCTGCCTGGAAAAGCTGACGGCCGCGCGGCGGCTGAATCACGCCAAGCTGCATCTGGGCATGGTGAAGCTGGTGGTCGATGGGTCGATCCAGGGCTTTACGGCGCGCGTGCGCTGGCCGGGCTACTTCAACGGCGCACCCAACGGCATCTGGGTCATCGCGCCGTCCGAACTGGACGCGATGGTGCAAACCTATCACGACGCCGGCGCGCAGCTTCACATCCATACCAACGGCGACGAGGCCACGCAGCTTGCGATTGAAGCCGTGGACCGCGCATTGCAGCGCACGCCGCGGCGCGACCATCGCCACACGCTGCAGCATTGCCAGATGGCCGACTCCGCCCAGTTCCGCCGGATGGCGAGCCTGGGCATGTGCGTGAACCTCTTTGCCAACCACATCTACTATTGGGGCGATGCGCACTATGCGCTGACGATGGGGCCGGACCGCGCCAACCGCATGGACGCGTGCGCGTCGGCGGCGCGCGCGGGGGTGCCGTACGCCATCCATTCCGACGCGCCCATCACGCCGCTCGGTCCGCTCTTTACGGCCTGGTGCGCCGTGAACCGGCAGACGGCCTCGGGCCGCGTGCTGGGCGAGTCCGAGCGCATCGGCGTCGACGCCGCGCTGCACGCCATCACGCTGGGCGCCGCGTACACGCTGCACATGGACCATCTGGTGGGCTCTATCGAGGTCGGCAAGTACGCGGACTTCTGCGTGCTGGCGGACGATCCGTCCGAAGCCGCGCCGGAATCCTTGAAGGACCTGAAGGTGCTGGGCACGGTCATCGGCGGGCGTCCGCTGCCGCTGCGGGAGGCGTGACGTGGCGCGCATACCGCTGACGGTGGTGGGCGGCTTTCTGGGCGCGGGCAAGACCACCTTGCTGAACCACGTGCTGACCGCCAGCCCGCGCCGCGCGGCGGTATTGGTCAACGACTTCGGGCCTGTCGACATCGACGCGGGTCTTATCGCGGAGCGCGCCGACAACGTGATCCGGCTGGCGAACGGTTGCGTGTGCTGCTCGATGGCGGGTGGAATGGATGACGCGCTGGCGCGTGTGCTGGCGCTGGATCCGTTGCCGGAATGGATTGTCATCGAGGCGAGCGGCGTGTCCGATCCTGGCCGAATCGCGCAGGTCGGGATGGCCGATCCGCTGTTGCAGCTGGAAGGTGTGGTGGTACTGGCCGATGCCGGCGCCATCCGCGAGGTGGCGGCCGATCCACTGTTGGCGGATACCGTGCAGCGGCAGCTGCGCGCCGCGGATTTGCTGGTGTTGAACAAAATCGACCTGGTGGCGCCGGATGCGCTGGCGGCAGTGCAGGATTGGCTGCACGAGGCAAGCGGCGGGGCGCCCGTGGTGCGCGTGTGTGAGGGGCGGGTGGATTTGCAGGTGTTGATCGGCGGCGATGAGGGGACGGCGAGTGGGCATGAGGCGGAGGATGGGTGCGGTCATGACTGCGGTCCAGCCTGCGGTCATGGCGATGATCCCGGTGGCGCTCACGTCGGCCGGCACATACCGCACCACGTCGACCCGTCCGATCCCGCCCATCCTTTTCAAAGCTGGCTATGGCGGGCGCCCGCGGTGTTGGACGCGGACATGCTGGCCGAGCGCCTGAAGCAGTTGCCCCGAGACGTGCTGCGCGCCAAAGGTTGGGTCCGCACCGGCCGGCACGGCTGGGTGCTGGTGCAATTCGCGGGCCGGCGCGTGCGCTTTGACACGCAGGCGCGCGCGCCTGCTGATCAATGCGAGCCATCGCTGGTCGTGATCGGCATGCGTGGCGTCACCCGCATGCCGGCGATCGCGGCGCATCTGGACCTGGCGGCGCTGCTCGATGTCGACGTCGCAGTCGCGCACGAAGCCGCCTGCGCCGTGCCGCTGCGCTAGTTCTGGTGCAAGCGATTCCCCGCGTCTGGTCCTACCCGCGCGCATGCCGCGCACGTACCTTGAAGGTTCAGCGTGGACGCATCTCGCGCCGCGCCAGAGAAGGAGGGTAGGCAATGCAACAGACCGTCACCGTGGAAATGCTGGCCGAGTTTGCGGCCGCCTGGAACCGGCACGATATCGACGCCTTGATGTCATTCATGAGCGAAGACTGCGTGTTCGAGACCGTCGGCGGCCCCGAGCAGTACGGCAGCCGCCATGCAGGCCCGGAAGCGGTGCGCGCGGCCTTCGCCGCGGCCTGGAAGAACTTCCCGGACGCGCAATGGGAAAACGGCCGGCACTGGGTGGCCGGCGATCGCGGCGTCTCCGAGTCCACGTTTCGCGGCACGGCCGCGGACGGCTCGCGGGTGGAGGCCGACATGGTCGACGTGTTCACCTTCAAGGGCGGCAAGATCCAGGTGAAGAACGCCTTCCGCAAGCAGCGCCCGGCCTTGCCGGCACGGGGCTAGCCAACATCATGGACACGCAAATGTCGGTCGGAATCTCCCGTCCGGCGCCCGCGTCCGGCGCCGCCATCAACGCCTACAACCCGGCCTACGATCCGCTGGTCTCGCCGCCCGGCCAGGGCCAGGACTACGCGCCCACCTACTGGGTGGCGACGGCCGGTACGCCGCCCGAAGACGATGGACCGATCAGCGGCGACGTCGATGCCGACGTGGTGATTGTCGGCTCCGGCTTCACGGGCCTGTCGGCGGCATTGGCGCTGGCGCGCGATTTCGGCGTGAAGGCCGTGGTGCTGGAGGCCAATCGCGCCGTGTGGGGCTGCACCAGTCGCAATGGCGGCCAGGGCCAGAACGCGTCGGGACGCCTGTACCGCTCGCAGTGGATCGAACGCTGGGGACTGGACACGGCCAAGCGCCTGGATGCCGAGATCCGCGAAGGCTTCGAGTATTGGAAGAGCCTGGTCGCGCAGGTGGATTGCGACGCGCAGCCCGGCGGGCATCTGTACACGGCGCATCGCCAGAAAAAGATGGCCTTCCTGCAGAACGAAGCGCGCGTGATGCGCGACGTCTTTGGCTACGACACGAAGATGCTTAGCCGCGCCGAATTGCGCGAACGCTACGTGGACGATCGCGAGGCCGTGGGCGCCATGCACGAGCCCGATGGTGTCGGCGTGCACCCGCTCAAGCTTGCTTACGGCTATCTGCGGCAGGCGCGGGCGCTGGGCGTGCGCATCCATCCGTCCAGCCCCGTGCTGGGCTGGCGCGTCGAGAACGGCGTGTACCGGCTGCAAACCCCCGGCGGCACCGTGCGCGCCCGGCGCGTGGCCTTCGCCACCGGCGGCTACACCGCGCAGGGCGTCAACCGGCTGCTGGACAACCGCATCATGCCGGTGCTGTCCAATTCGATGGTCACGCGGGTGCTGTCGGCAGAGGAACGCGAGGCGGCGGGTTTGAAAAGCACGGTGTTCATCACCGACACGCGCACGCTGCGCTTTTACTACCGCCTGCTGCCCGACGGCCGCATGCAGATAGGCAGCCGCAGCGCGCTACGCGGCGCAGACGCCGAAAACCCGCGCCACCTTGCACTGCTGCGCGAAGGCTTGGCACGCAAGTTCCCCGCGCTGCGCGGCGTGGATGTGGCGTATTCGTGGTGGGGCTGGGTAGACGTCAGCCACGACATGATGCCGCGCGTGACGCAGCCGGATCCGGCGCAACAGGTGTACTACGCCTTCGGCTACGGCGGCAACGGCGTGGCCTTCTCGGCCCACGCGGGCAGGCGGCTGGCGCAACGGATGATGGGCAAGGACGGGATTGCGTGGAACCTGCCGATTTACGACACGCCTTTACCGGGGCATCTCTTTGCACCATTCCGCCGCATTGGGCAGGGGTTGTTGTACCGCTGGTACTACTTACGGGACGAGTTGCTGTAGCGGTGCGGGGACGTCAGTCCCTCCGATGATGCAGGTGTCTGACACCCTCTGAGAGGGCATCGCGGGATGAAGACGCTCTCACCAGGGTGTCAGACACCGCCAAAATGAAGGGCAATGATGCAGGTGTCTGACACCCTCTGAGAGGGCATGGCAGGATGAAGACGTTCTCACCAGGGTGTCAGACACCGTCAAAATTAAGATGATGCAGGTGTCTGACACCCTCTGAGACGGCATGGCAGGATGACGACGCTCTCACCAGGGTGTCAGACACCGTCAAAATGAAGCGTGTCAGACACCGTCAAGCACGAGATCCTGCGCCACGCGCCGCTGGGCGTCGACCACCTTCGCCAGCCGCGCGATGCCGGGTTCGATATGTTCCGGCCGGATCGACGTAAACCCCACGCGCAGGAAGTTCCGCGGCGCGTTGGCGCCGTCCATGAAGAACACGTCCCCCGGTTCGACCACGACGCCTTCGGCCAGCGCGGCCTCCGACAGCGCCGCCGCATTGAGCCACGGCGGCCCCTGCAGCCAGCACGATGACGAACCGGTGATCGGAATGGCCGTGAAATCCGGCAGGTGCCGGGCCAGCGCCTGCGCCAGTTCGGCGCCGCGCTTCTGATAGGCCTGCGACTGGCGGCGTAGCAGCGAATGATGGTGGCCCAGCGAGATGAAGAGCGAGAACGCGCGCTGGATGTATGCGGACGGGTGACGCAGCATCAGGCGGCGCAGCGCGCGCAGTTCGGCGGCCAGCTCGCGCGGCGCGACGATGTAGCCGATGCGCAGGCCCGGCGCGAAGGACTTGGCCAGGCTGCCCACATAGATTACGCGCCCGTCCCGGTCCAGGCTTTTCAGCGCGGGGATCGCGCCTTCGCCCCAGCGGCTTTCGCTTTCGAAGTCGTCTTCGATGATGAGGCTGTCGGACTGCCGCGCCAAGGCGAGGAGAGCGGCGCGGCGCTCCATGGACAGCGTGACGGTGGTGGGGCATTGATGGCCCGGCGTCACAAAAAGGTAGTCGCATCCCAGCAGTTGCGTGCCCGTGCGCAGGCCCTGTTCGTCCACGGGCAGCGGCAGCAGATGGCGCGTGTGGCTGGCGAAGATGTTGCGGGCGTCCGGATAGCCGGGGTCTTCCATGCCGACCACGGTGTCCTCGTTCACCAGCAGGTCGGCCAGCAGATAGAGCGCGTGCTGCGCGCCGACCGTGATGACGATTTCCTCGGCGTCCGCCCACACGCCGCGGCGCGGCAGCACCTGGGTGCGGATCTGTTCGATAAGCGCCGGGTCGTCATGCGTGATGAGATCCGGCGCCCAGCTGCGGATGTCCAGCACCGACAGCGCCTTGATGCAGCATTCGCGCCATTCGGCGGTGGGAAAGAGGTCCTGGTCGAACTGGCCGTAGACGAAGGGATAGGGCTGCTTCTGCCAGTCGCGCGGCTTGGTGATGTTGCGTTGCCGCGAGGGTCGAAAGCGCAGGCGTTCGTCCCAGCGCACACCACCGGTTTCAGGCCCATCCGCCGGCGTGGCGTCGGCAGCCGGACCCGAGTGGCCTTCCATGACGGTATCGCTGACGAAGTGGCCGCTGCGTTCGCGCGACACCAGATACCCTTCGCACACGAGCTGCTGGTACGCAAACACCACAGTGTTGCGCGCGATGCGCAACTGGTCGGCCAGGTAGCGGCTGGACGGCACCGGCATGCCGGGCGGCAGGTGGCCGCTCAGGATGGCCGACACCAGCATCTGGCGCACGCGCCCCTGCAGGCTGAGGTTGGGCGCGCTGGCCTTTTCGAACAGGCGTTCCCACAACACAGGCTTGAGCATCGAGGCCTGGCTGGACATGGCTGGCTCCTTTTGACTGCGGACACGCCCGGCGCTGCACTGCCGCGCCCGGGGCGTCCGAGTCTCAGAATAAGGGAGCCGGATGGGGGAAGGAATGGGGGATTGCCCTGTCAGATTCGTCCCTTCCACGGGATGGCGAAGCGTTCCAGGTAACGCACCAGCAGGTCGAAGGCGAACGCAAAAAGTCCGATCACGATGATGCCCATGATGACCGTGTCGCTGGCCAGGAACTGCGCGGCGTTCAGCACCATGAAGCCCAGGCCCCGGTCGGCTGCCACCATTTCAGCGGCAACCAGCGTCGTCCAGCCGACCCCGATGCCGATGCGCATGCCGGTAAAGATCTCGGGCATCGCCGCCTTCAGGATCACGTGCCAGACGATCTGGCGGCTGGTGCCGCCCATGGCGTAGGCGGCGTGGATCTGCTCGATGGACACCGAGCGCACGCCCGCGCGCGCGGCGATCGCCATGGGCGCGAAGATGGCCAGGTAGATCAGCAGAATCTTCGGGAACTCGCCGATGCCGAACCAGATGATGATGAGCGGCAGGTAAGCCAGCGGCGGCAGTGGACGATAGAACTCGATCGGCGGATCGAAGACGCCGCGCGCGTAGCGGTTCACCCCCATCAGGATGCCGACCGGAATCGCCGTGACGCACGCCAGGAAGAACGCGCCGAACACGCGGCCCAGGCTGGCGAGCGCGTGCTCGGTCAGCGTGGAGTTGGCCACCCCTTCGGTCATGGCAAAGACGAACTTGTCGTAAACGGCGATGGGCGACGGCAGGAACAGCGGCCGCACCCAGCCGGCGCTGGTCACCAGGAACCACAGCGCGATCAGCGCCAGGCTGGTCAGCAGGCTGATGTGGCCGCTGTAGCCGGCGCCCGGCGCCCCGTACACCTTGCCCGGCGCCGCCGGCGTGTGGCCGATGCGGCGCTTAGGCATGGAGGGCGTGCGGGGCGGCGGCGCGCTCGTCCCCGTAGATGATGCCGAGGACTTGTTCGCGCATGGCGATGAAGTCGGGACTGGATTTGATGCCACGGCCATCGCGGGTCTCCAGGTAGCGCCGGTTGAACGCCGGCTCAAACGTATGCGTGATCCGGCCCGGGCGCGGCGACATGACGATCAGCCTCGATCCCAGGAAGAGCGCTTCTTCCACGCTGTGGGTGATGAAGAAAAACATCTTGTTGGTCTGCCGCCAGATGTCCAGCAGCAGCTCCTGGATGGTTTCCCGGGTCAGCGCGTCCAGCGCGGCCATGGGCTCGTCCATCAGCAGCATGGCGGGGTCGCAGGTCAGCGCGCGCGCAATGCCCACGCGCTGCTGCATGCCGCCGGACAACTGGTAGATCATGTGCCGGTGGAAGTCCTGCAGCCCCACCAGTTCCAGATTGCGGCGGGCGCGCGCGCGGCGGGTCTCTTTGTCCACGCCTTGCAGCTTCAAGCCGAATTCGGTGTTCTCCAGCACGTTCAGCCAGGGCAGCAGGGCGTGCTTCTGGAACACCACGCCGCGGTCGGCGCCCGGCCCGACGATGGGGTTTCCGCCCAGCGTGATCTCGCCTTCGGTCGGCGACAGAAAGCCGGCCAGCAGGCTGAGCAACGTGGTCTTGCCGCAGCCCGACGCGCCCAGCGCGACGACGAATTCGCCGGGTTGGATGGTCAGGTTGACGTCGTGTAGCGCGATGACGGGGCCGCTGTCGTGCAGGCCGGGATAGGTGACGCTGACGCCTTCCGCGCACAGGCGCTGCGCGGCGGGTGTGGACTGCATGGTCATGCTGTTCCCCCTGATCGTGGTGGCGAGACCTGCGGCTGCGGGCCCCGCCATGACGCTGCGGCCGGCGCCGGGGTGGCGCCGGGCCGGGCCGGACGGATTACTTGAGGGCCGCCTTCGCGTACTGGTCCGTGACGAACGGGCTGTAGTCGTCCAGCGCCTTGTCGATCTGCTTCTGGTCCTTCAGGAACTTGGCGCTGGCCGCGAAGGCGCGGGCGGCGCCCGAGTCCTTGCCGCCGCCCAGCCACGTCTTGGAGGCCTGTTCTTCCGCGGTCGGGAAGACCAGCAGGCCCAGCGCCTCGACGATGTCGTCCGGCTTGCCGCCGATGAGTTTCACGATGCCCTTGACCTGCGGCGAATCCGCCGTCCACTTGGCGCTGTTGGCGCGATAGTCCGCGTAGGATTTGGCCAGCACGCCGGTGAAGGCGGCCATGAACTTCGGATTCTTCTGCGCCCAGGCCTTGTCGACCACGATGCCGTCGAAGGTCGGCACGCTGGCCGCGCCAATCTGTTCGGAGTCGGCAATGATCTTGCCGGTCTTGGCGATCTCGGTCAGCGCCGGCGGCCAGACGTAGGCGGCGTCGATGTCGCCGCGCTGCCAGGCGGCCACGATCTGCGGCGGTTGCATGTTCAGGATGCGCACGTCGCGGGGCGGCACCTTCCAGACCTGCTCAAGCCCGACCAGCAAATGAAAGTGCGACGTCGACACGAACGGCGTGGCGACGCGCTTGCCCTTCAGGTCGGCGGTGCTGTTGATGCCGGAGCCGTTGCGCGCCACCAATGCTTCGGATTTGCCGATGTTGTCCAGGATCCAGAAGAGCTGCATGTCCACGCCGCGCGTGGCGGCCGAGGTGATCCCGGTCGAACCCAGTACGCCGACAGGCACGTTGCCCGAGGCCAGCGCGGTGGAGATGTCGCCGCCCGAGGTGAACTGGCGCCAGTCCACCTGGTAGCCGGCGTCCTTGAGGGCCTTGTCGAAACTGCCGTCCGCGATGGCGGACAGGAACGGCCCGACGATGAGCTGGTAGCCCACCACGAGCTTGGTCTGCGCGTAGGCGGGCGCAGCCAGTAGCGCGGCGGCCAGGCCGGCAAGGGTGCAGCGGCGAATCAGGCGGTATATCGCGTTCATGGAGATCTCCGGGAGAGAACGGCCGCGCCCCGGCGCGACCGGCTTGCTGGTTCCAGTTTGCCCGGATGGGACCAGAACGCTAGGGCCAGATGTCCGGATCAGTAGGAGCCAAAAGCAACCGGGCCCGCCGGCTGCGCCGGCAATGCCCGAACGGGCATCGTCGTCGCAGCGGGCGGGCCCGCGATATGCGCCAAAAGGATGAGGGACGTGGCAGTGACTGCATGCCGGGTGTCTGACACCCTGCAGAGAGCGCCGTCAGATCACGGCCTTCGGCAAGGTGTCTGACACCCGCCAGAGATATCCGTCAGATTACGGCCGTGCCGGTAGGGTGTCAGACACCGTCAGCGAATAAGGCTAAGAAATTCGGCGCGGGTTGACGGGTTTTCGTGGAACTCGCCCAGCATCACCGACGTGACCATGGAGGAATTCTGCTTCTCGACGCCGCGCATCATCATGCACATGTGCTGCGCCTCGATGACGACCGCGACGCCGGCGGCGCCGGTGACGCTTTGCACGGCTTCAGCCACCTGGCGGCTGAGGTTTTCCTGGATCTGCAGGCGGCGCGCGTACATTTCGACGATGCGGGCCACCTTGGACAGGCCCAGCACCTTGCCGGCAGGCAGATAGGCGACGTGCGCCTTGCCGATGAAGGGCAGCATGTGGTGTTCGCACAGCGAGTAAAGCTCGATGTTCTTGACCAGGACGATCTCGCGCGTGTCCGACGTGAACAGCGCGCCGTTGACGATTTCTTCCAGATTCTGGTCGTAACCGCGGCACAGGTGGCGCATGGCCTTGGCGGCGCGGGCGGGCGTGTCGGCCAGCCCTTCGCGGGACGGATCTTCCCCTAGTGCTTCGAGAATGGCGGTGTAGTGCTTTTCCAATGACATGGGGACTCCTGGCGGCGCGCCCTCTGGCGCGCGATGATGCGAAGGGTGATGCGTGGGGTAACGCCAGGCTTGGTGCTTGGCGTAATACGTAGGTGTCGCAAGTCTACCTCAGCGGGGCGGACGGACCGCGGGCTTACCCGCGGCGTGTGGGGGTATTTCCCGCGTTCAAACCCCCCGGTTTTCGACCGCGTACTTGATGAGTTCAGCCTGTCCATCGATGCCCAGCTTGCGCTTGATGTTCAAGCGGTGCGTCTCGACGGTGCGCACCGACAATCCCAGCGTCTGCGCGATCTGCTTGTTGGCATGGCCGTCCGCGATATGGCGCAGCACGTCGCGTTCGCGGTGCGTCAGCAGCGTGGCCAGGGCGCTGGCCTGCGACAGCCGCACGGCCGCTGCGGCGCTGAAGTAGCTGCGGCCGGCCATGACGGCGTCGATGGCGGTGATGATTTCCTGCGCGGGCTCGTCCTTCAGCAGATAGCCGCGAGCGCCGGCCTTGACCGCCTGCACCATGTATTCGGGGTTGTCGTGCATGGACAGCACCAATACTGCGATCTGCGGATAGCGCTCGTGCAGCAGCGCGGTCAGCTCCAGGCCGCCGACACCGGGCATGTTCAGGTCCATCAGCACCAGATGAGGCAGGGTGCTGCCCTGCGGGTCCTCGGCCATGCAGGCAGCCAGGAAAGCCTGGGCGGCAGCGGCGTTGCCCGCTTCGCCCACCACCCGCAACTGCGGCACGGTTTCCAGGCGCAGGCGCAGGCCATCGCGCACCAGGGGGTGGTCGTCGATCAGCAGGAGGCGGACGGCGTCGGGTTTGTCGGTCATGCTTGGGAAGGCGTCGGAAGGGGGCTGCCGGCGGGCGGCAGCGGAAGCCAGGCCTGCAAGGTCGTGCCTTGCGCGGTGGAATGAAACGTCAGGGTGCCGGACAGCGCGCTCATGCGTTCGCGCATGTTGCGCAGGCCGATGCCGCGATGCGGGTCCTGCTGGACCTCGGCGTCGTCAAAGCCGCAGCCGTCGTCGCTGATGGTCAGGCGCAGGTCGCGCGCCGAATACGCCAGCGTCAGGTCGGCGCGCGTGGCGCCGGCGTGGCGCATGACGTTGGTCAGCGCCTCTTGCGTGACGCGGAACAGCGCCGTCGCATAGGCGTCGGGCAGCTTCACCGGCTGCCCGACCGTGCGCAGGTCCACGGCCAGCGGCGGCGCGCCGTTCTCGGGGCGGATGGCAAACTCCCGGCCCAGATGCTCCAGCGCGGCGGGCAGGCCCAGGTCATCCAGCAGGGTGGGGCGCAGATTGTGCGAGATGCGCCGGACCTCGCCGACCGCCATGTTCAGGCGGTCCAGCGCGCCGCCCAGCGGCGTGTCGATATGCGCAAGCGCGCGGGAATCGTCCGTGTGCGACTGGCGCAGCCGCTCGCGGGCGGCCTCCAGCGACAGTTTTACCGATACCAGCACCTGGCTGATGCCGTCGTGCAGCTCGCGCGACAGGCGGGCGCGCTCGTCTTCCTGCGAGCGCACGATCTGGCGGGCCATCAGGCGCAACTTGGCGTCGGATTGGCGATGGTCGCTGATATTGAGGGCCAGACCACAGGCCGCCACGCCCAGGATGGACACGGCGGCAATGCCAGCCACCCACGCGAACATGTCGCGAATGTTGGCCTGCGCCGCGGCGTCGATGCGCACCAGCGCCTGCTGCACGTCGTCCAGGTAGATGCCGGTGCCCAGCATCCAGCCCCAGCGCTCCAGCACCACCACGTAGCCGAGCTTTTCCACGGTCTGGTTGCTGGACGGCTTTTCCCAGAGGTAGTGCACCACCTCGCCCTGCTGGCCGCCACGTCGCGCCGCCGTGAGCAGGTTCTGAATGACGGGCTGGCCCTTGGTGTCGCGCAGGTTCCAGAGGTCTTGCCCGACCAGTTCGGGCTGGCGCGGATGCATCAGATTCTTGCCATTCAGGTCATAAACGAAGAAGTAGCCGTCGTGGCCGAACTCCATTTGCGCCAGCAGGTCCAGGGCGCGCTGGCGCGTGGCCTCGTCGTCGCCCGCGGCCTGCAGCGGCGCGATGGCGCTGTAGGCAAGGTTCACGTAGTGGCGCAGCTCGCCTTCCTTGCTTGCCAGCCAGGCGGTTTCGACCACCTGTTTTTCGCGCTGCGCCAACTGCAGTCCCTGCACGTAGACGGCGACCGTGATGGCGGCGACGGCCACCAGCAACGGGACCGCCGCAAGCAGCAAGATTTTGAGACGCAGCTTCATAAGGATTTGTATCAGGTCGGAGCGAATTTGCTGCGACGCATCAACCGGAAGGGAATCGAGGCGGGAATGCGGAAACTTCGGGGATTTTACGATTTCCACGGAAATTTGCTGCGGCGCATGACGTAGTAACACGTAGCTCGGTTGCGTAGTTCCGCGCTTGTTGGCGCGATGGCCGCAGCGCAATACTGGCGCCCGCGTCGACCTGACGCAGCGTGGACGCGTGCGTCCGCCACCCCACAACAATGAGTCTGCCTTCCGCGGGACGAAAAAAGCGTTTCACGCCAAGAGCATGGCGGGAGGCAAGAGGAGCACTTATGCACACCAGCAGTAAGGGACTGGGTCAGCACCTGGTCTGGCTGGCGGTTGCGGTACTGGGCGCGTTTGCGCTGGGCACCGTGGCGCTGGCCAGAGGGGAGACCATCAACGCGCTTTGGGTGGTGATTGCCGCCGTCTGCGTCTATCTCATCGCCTACCGTTACTACAGCCGCTTCATCGCACGAAAGGTCTTCCAGCTTGACCCGACGCGAATGACGCCGGCCTGGAAGTACAACGACGGCCTGGACTACGTGCCGACCAACAAGCACGTGCTGTTCGGCCACCACTTTGCCGCCATCGCCGGCGCGGGTCCCCTGGTCGGCCCGGTGCTGGCCGCGCAAATGGGCTACCTGCCTGGCATGCTGTGGATCCTGGCCGGCGTCGTGTTCGCCGGCGCCGTGCAGGATTTCACGATCCTCTTCATCTCCACCCGCCGCGACGGCCGCTCGCTGGGCGACCTGGTCAAGTCGGAACTGGGCAAGATCCCGGGCGTGATCGCGCTGTTCGGCGCGTTCATGATCATGGTCATCATCCTGGCCGTGCTGGCGCTGATCGTCGTGAAGGCGCTGACGCATTCGCCGTGGGGCACCTTCACGGTGGCCGCGACCATTCCCATCGCGCTCTTCATGGGCGTGTACCTGCGCTACATCCGTCCGGGCAAGATCGGCGAGGTGTCCATCATCGGCTTCGTGGGTCTGATGGCAGCCATCACGTTCGGTCAGGACGTGGCCGCGCATCCGGTCATCGGCCCGATGTTCGACTTCGACGGCAAGGGCCTGACCTGGATCCTTATCGTCTACGGCTTCATCGCCTCGGTGCTGCCCGTGTGGCTGCTGCTGGCGCCGCGCGACTACCTGTCGACCTTCCTGAAGATCGGCACGATCGTCGGTCTGGCGATCGGCATCGTGGTCGTGGCCCCCGAACTGAAGATGCCCGCGCTGACGCAATTCGTCGACGGTACCGGTCCGGTGTGGTCGGGCAACCTGTTCCCGTTCCTCTTCATCACCATCGCCTGCGGCGCGGTGTCGGGCTTCCACGCTTTGATCTCCTCGGGCACGACGCCCAAGCTGATCGAGAACGAAACCCAGGCGCGCTACATCGGTTACGGCGGCATGCTGATGGAATCCTTCGTAGCCATCATGGCGCTGGTGGCGGCATGCGTCATCGAACCGGGCATCTACTACGCGATGAACAGCCCGGCGGCCGTGATCGGCACGACGCCGGAGCAGGTCGCGCAGGTGGTGTCGAGCTGGGGCTTCATGATCACGCCGGCCGATCTGGTGCAGACGGCCAAGGACGTGGGCGAAAGCACGATCATCTCGCGCGCCGGCGGCGCTCCGACGCTGGCCGTGGGCATGGCCCACATCCTGCATCAGGCGCTGGGCGGTCCGGGCATGATGGCGTTCTGGTATCACTTCGCGATTCTGTTCGAAGCGCTCTTCATCCTGACGGCCGTGGACGCCGGTACCCGCGCGGGCCGCTTCATGCTGCAGGATCTGCTGGGCACGTTCGCCCCGTCGCTCAAGCGCACGGATTCGCTGCCGGCCAACCTGATCGCCACGGGCCTGTGCGTGGCGGCGTGGGGCTACTTCCTGTATCAGGGCGTGGTGGATCCGCTGGGTGGCATCAACACGCTGTGGCCGCTGTTCGGCATCGCCAACCAGATGCTGGCCGCGATTGCGCTGACGCTCGGCACGGTGGTCCTGTTCAAGATGAAGCGCGACCGCTATGCGTGGGTGACGGTGCTGCCGACGCTCTGGCTGCTGGCTTGCACGCTGACCGCGGGTCTGCAGAAGCTGTTCCATTCGGACCCCCGCGTGAGCTTCCTGGCCCACGCCGACAAGTACAACGCGGCGATTGCCGAGGGCAAGGTGCTGGCGCCGGCGAAGTCGCTGGGCGAGATGTCGCGGGTGGTGATGAACGACTACATCAACGCCGGGCTGTGCGCGATCTTCATCTTCGTGGTGGTGAGCATCGTGGTGTTCGGCCTGAAGTCGGTGCAGCGCGCCCGCAACGAAAACAAGCCGACGTCCCGCGAAACGCCGTACGAGTCGCTGCCCGCAGCCGCCGCGGCTGGCGCGGACTGACCTTTATCCAGGAGAAGCCGCATGCTGTTCAGCAATATGACTTCAGCGGCCGGCGCCGCCGGCCGCTACCTGGGGCAGACGCTCCGGCTGATGGTTGGCGTGCCGGATTATGAGACCTATGTCGAGCATATGCGGCGCACGCACCCTGAGCAGGAGCCAATGAGCTATGAGGATTTCTTCCGGGAGCGTCAGGAGGCGCGATACGGGGGGAAGAAGCGGATTGGGTGCTGCTGAAGTGGTAATTGGAAGGCCTTGCGGATGCAGGGCCTTTTTTTTGTGGGTGATGTTAGGCAGTTCGTAGGGGGCGATTTTCGTGCGCGTTATGTTCTTCGTAGGTTGCATTAGTTCTTCGTAGGTCGCCCGACGCCGCAGTCACCGTGGGTGCGATCGTCCACGATTGCGGTCCGGAGCCTTCGCTCCGGACTGCCCCGTTGTCATCTTCGTCCAGGCCTTCGGCCTTCCCTTCAGATTCCCTCGGGCGCATCGACGGCGCTCGCCCCCACGGTGACCGCGACGCCGTGCTGCCAGGGTCTTTGGTTTGCGCGCTGCAAGACCTGTGGACGGGGCAGGGGATCTGCGGGGCCGCCGAATTGCTGCCGCCCGGGCGGCGGCAATCGGCATCGGTTCCGTGGGACGTCGAGCGTTGTGCGCTTGCGCGCTGACGGAGGGGTGATTGCTAATGGGCGCTCCAATAC